>DMOB01000325.1:0-3406 GCA_003452475.1 Acidimicrobiaceae bacterium
GAGAAGTATCTGCAGTTCCAGCGAAGGGAACCAATTTCACATTCCCGAAACGTCCCTCCCCGCCAGTACCGCTGACGTGAGTATGAGTAAATCCCTCTAGGGGTTTGTCGCTTTGGTAGCCGTGAGTTCTATGCGGCTTGACGGTATCAGGGCCTAAGCGAACAACGCCCAGAGGTCGATAGGGTCCGCAAAGGGTGCTGCCTGGACCGTCGACGCCGATAAATAAATCGACCTCGTCGATGCCGGCTGTCTGTTCCGGGGCGCTCATTCTGGGTGCGTGGTATTAACGCTAGGGCTAATCGAAATATCCGATCTCGCTACTCTCTCACGAGTTTCGTTTAAGGCCGACTGCACCTCAGCGAAATTAGCTCTGGTAAGGGTGTACTTACTAATTAAGTAGGCAGGGATGAGTAGCAGCGAATTAACGATGATCGCATCAGTAATCGCAAGTCGGAACAACACATCTTCGCTAATTTCACTCTGTCCTTGGCCGGCTGGGAACCGGATGAAGAATTCCAGTAAAAAGCCTCCGACAATGACTCCAAGACTTCCCACTGCCTTGGTTGAGAACGCCACACCAGCTGCAAATACGCCTTCCTGACGCAGCCCTGTTTTTAGTTCTTGATCGTCCACTAGGTCGGCGATCATTGAGACGAACATTATTGCTGTGAGCACCGCGAAGAACGCGTTTGCTGCCGCGATCATGGTGATTGCAGGTAAGAAAAAAGCACTTTCGTATTCAGGAAAAATACCGCTCAATCTCGCGGTTACTCCGACCATGCTCATAATCATGCCGCCAACCAATGCAAAACCGAGGGCATGATGTTTCTCAAAACGTTCCTGAAAATTCATTGTTAGCAGCACCGCGCTGATCGGCCCAACCAGCGCGAACAATGAAATCAACCCTATGTCCTCAGCTGTTAACTCCCAGAAATAGGTGTTCACATACATATCGAAAAAACCTAAAACGCCAAGGACACCAAAATTTATTAAGCTTCCTGAGAGTAGCAACGCAAAATTACGGTTCTTCAATGCTGCTCGAATTGATCTGAGCAGGTAACCCAAATTAAAAGAGTTGGCATCCGCACTCTGGTAAAAGTATTTGATCTGGTCTCGAGTGAAGTGAGTTGTGATTAGGCACCACATCGTAATCAATGCACCAAGCAGCGGCGCAAAGATCTCATAGTTTGCTGGGTTCAGCTGCCCTTGTGGAAACACCTCCGACCCGTCGAATATAAACCTGAAAATAATAAACGTATAAAATGCGCCCAAACCGTACCCAACGAACTGGCGCCAACCAACGATCACGGATCTTTCAGAGTAGCTGTCGGTCAACTCTGCCGTCATTGCACTCCACGGGACGCTGAAAAAAGTAAACGTAAGTCGGCTTAATATCAGGAAGGTAAAAAGCCAAACTATCAATCCCCCATCGCCTAATCCCGACGGTGGAGCAAAAAGCAGCGCCATAAAAATGCCAAGAGGCACTGCGGCCGCGTACATCAGCGGATGCCTGCGGCCGAGTTTCGATTTAAAGTTGTCCGAGTAAGCTCCAACGATAGGGTCTGAAACCGCATCGAGCAGAAGTGCCAAACCCATTCCAATGGAAATAGTGCTGGCAGAGACCCCAAGAATTTGGTTGTAGTAGAGAGCCAGCAGACCGCCGATTGCACCATTCATATGGCTGCCTGGCATCTCTCCCAAGGCGTAAATTATCTTAGTTTTTAAAGGAAGCTTGCCTGTGCGCTCTCGTTCGCGCCGAAATTCCGCTCTCGCCATGCCATGCTCCCCAGAACAATAAGATTCAGTTAATCAAAGTCTCTAGGGGCGTCAGACCTAAAGCCTTTCGGTGGGTGTTATGGTAGTGCTGCAGCGCGGGTTCATTTTTACCAAAAATGTAATGGTCTTGCGCTCCGGAGCTCGCACCAGCCTGAACGGTCTCGGCAGCGGCGTAGTCCTCGTCTACGACAATTTTATTGAAGCCCTCGAAGCGGCTTTCGCCAGCTTCATTGCTGCCTTGTTTCTGCATCTGGTCGACGATCTCTGGCCGTAAGTAGTAACTGTGATGAGTTTTCGATTTGGCAGGATCATTAGCATTTGGGTACATTTTAAGAATATCTACACCCGCTTGGTCGACCAAAAGTATGCAGTTTGGATAGAAAAAGTACACGTTCAGTGTGACGTCTCGATATGGCCAATTCTCAATTGGAATATTATTTTGATGCACATATCGAAACGCTTCTTTGCCAGCGAACACCATCCGGGCGTTTCTGTTAAACGTATCCCAAGTTTGTAGATTTCCCACGATGTCGTTTGCCAAAGACGCACTATGAAGTACATCGAAGTGGTAGTTTTCGCCAAACGTGTCGATAGCCAATTTCCAATTGATGTTGGCCTCTATGACTTGCTCCTCCCCAAAAGGATGTTCCCGCCCCAGCCAACTGCAAAACTCATTGGAAAGACCACCCATCACGTCGGCTTCGTTGAAAGCAGGCCCGGTAGACGGTCGTACCCACAGCATCCCATGCACCTCCAGTGCGGGTAATTCGGTTAGGCCGAAATCGCTTTTCTCGATACAACCGAAACTGGCTTCTCTGTTGATAGCGATCAGTTCCCCAGTGTTGCTGTAGTTCCAAGCGTGGAAAGGGCAGGTGAATCTACGTTTTTTGCCGCGCCCTGGATCCACAATTCGTGCGCCTCGATGCTTGCAAATATTCAAGAACGCTCGGAATTTCCCCTCGGCATCTCTAGTCATTAAGAGAGGTTGCCCCGTCTCGTTAGTCGCGACGTAGGTGTCGTTGTCCGGCAAGTCGGTACTTAGTCCCATTAATAGTGGGGTATCTCGAAAAAAAGTTCGTTTCTCCTGCTCCAATCGGTCTTTGCATGTGAGCTCTGCGACGGGTGCTTTGACAGCGGTACTGGCAGACGCGCTGGTCTTATTAAGAAATCTTTCAGAAAGTTCCGAAAGGATTTTCAATTGTGTTGGTTTGTCCATTTAAAAGATCCAATGGTCGGCTACTTATCGGGGTAGGCCTAAAGCTACCCGAAAACTAGCGCAGATAGCTAAAAATCTTTCTAGGAATATTTCGCTAGGGGTATATGAGCGCGGCTTGCGTCGAAGCTTTAGAGAGTTGTTGCGTTTGACAGCGCATTGCTGGCGCGGGAAAAGTTGCAGATCGCGATGCTACAATCTGTGCGAAACACGTCATCAATTAGCGACAAGATAAAGCCACGAATACGGCCAGATACGGAGGTCATCATGCAGCCACTCATCATTTATGGACTGCCTTTCTCGCAGCCAGTACGCGCTGTGGTGTGGTTGCTTTTAAACAAGCGCCAGCCGTTTGAATTTAGAATGGTAAACCCCGGACACCCCGGCAAAAACGGCAGCCGCCACGCGGATTATCTC
>DMOB01000285.1:0-266 GCA_003452475.1 Acidimicrobiaceae bacterium
CTCCTGTCACTGAGACAAATCGTTCCTACCCGAGCACTTGGCAGGACCTCAAAGCGAAACGAGGCTCAGTAGAAGTCGATCACTTCAATGGCGCGATCGTCCGACTCGGAGAAATACACGGCGTGGAAACACCTTTGAATCGAGTACTCAGAGATCTTTGCAGAGATGCTGCCTCTCGGCTATTGGATCCAGGTACTGAAACCTGCGAGTCGTTGAGAAACGCCGCTAAGAATACTGATAGGGGTGCCCGGGGCGGGACTTGAACC
>DMOB01000285.1:580-3148 GCA_003452475.1 Acidimicrobiaceae bacterium
GGCGGGACTTGAACCCGCACGCTCCGTTAAAGAGCCGAGGGGTTTAAGCCCTCTGCGTCTGCCTATTCCGCCACCCGGGCTACCGAGAAGCTAGGCTAACCAATTCTTATCCCTAGTTGGCTGTCTCAGCTCTATTTATGCAGCAATAAATTGTTTGTCTTCGTCAATGACCTCAGCACTTTTTAACTGTTTATGGGAGGTAGCAAGTTCTTTGTTACAAACTACACCCTCGCTAAACAAGGTCTCGACAACCTGAAGGTTCTCAACTATCTGGCTCCATAATACGTTGCGTAAACTGCTGGCCTGCCTCCCTACAAATTGATTGCAGATAACAGCGCCTTCAACAAGGTCTGCTATGACCGCTAGAAATGGGCGCCCTATTATTCGAACAGAGACGATACTGCCAAGCTCAGATCGTCTTATAGCACGGTCAATTCCTTGGGTTTTAGGTGGCGTTCGAAAAGCCGGAACTCCAATGCCTTCCGCACGACATGCCTCAACAATGACTCTCGCCGCAACAGCAAACCTCATCGAGGGGGCTTCGCTTAACGAAGTAGCTGATTTCACGACTCGAGAAGTTAATGGCTTATTGGTCATCATGAATATAATGACCAAAGGGTGGGACAGACGAAAATAATTTAAATCCTGAATCTAGGACACTTTCTAATTATTTAATCTCTCATCAAGAATTTATAGATCAGGTCTCAACAATACGCGGGTAATCTTATTTTCGTGTCTAACAGCTCTGGCTTAGTCGAAGGATTGACCCCAGCCCAACAAGAAACCCTTGACCTTATTCGTGTTCCACAAGAAGACCGCACAGTTTTCCCATCGAGCCTTCGAGCTGAGTTGTATCATCGGCTAGAAAAAGAAACAGTAGAGGTAGCCGACGCCTTAACTTCAGATCTTTGGGTAGCCAAAAGACAGCTTCAGGCGGTCAATAGCTGCGAAACGCTATACATGGCACAAACGCAAGAAGAGTTTAGATACTCAGTTCCTACATCTCGAGGACAAATTTTTCACAAAGCCGTTGAACTTTCAGTCCACCTTCCCTCAATTCTTTCACCATCAGAGCTTGTCGGGCATGCTTTTAATTCGCTCAGTGCTCGCGATGATTCACTTTCCCACTTTCTAACTGAAAGCGACGCTGTTACTGCGGCAGAGATACGAAGCGAATGTGTTTCTCTACTCACCACATTTCAAGAAACATTTCCCCCTCTTCGTTCGGCCTGGAGACCTACCACTGAAGCATCACGAAGGGTATCTTTTCATCGTAACAAAATAATTCTTGCGGGCCGGTTTGATTTGACGCTCGGAATGCCAACAGACCGCACAGCCGGTCGAGTTATCATTGAATTGAAGACAGGAAAACCATCGATACAACATGCCGATGATCAGCGTTACTACGCGTTGCTAGAAACCTTAGTTACTGGCGTTCCTCCACTTCTTCTTGCAAGCTTCTATGTCGACGCCGGGCGTGTCGTAACCGAAAACGTTGATGAAGCTTTATTAGAATCGACTCTCCGTCGAACAATCGCCGGAGTCAAAAGGCTCGGCTCGCTCCGCCTAGAGGACGTTCAGCCCAAAAAGTTACCTGGGCCTCCCTGTCGTTGGTGCCCAGTCTCAAATGAATGTGCAGAAGGAAGCGAATGGTTGAAAGAATCAACTGAAACCAATGGTTGGTAACGCTCTTAGTTTTTAAACTTTAGCTCCTGAGGTTTCCTAAAGCCCATAGCTCATCGCGCCGCTGGTCCCACTCTTCTGAAGTAATAGCGAAACGATCGTGATCTTCCCATACGCCCGCTATCTGCAAGTACCCTTTAGCCGTCCCTTCACAGCGAATTCCTAGCTTTTGGGGAACTCTAAGACTGGCTTTGTTACGTGGAATTATTGAAATTTGCAAACGGTGCAGCCCCGCCCGGTCAAAAGCATAACTCATCACAGCTACTAGACCTTCTGGAACAAACCCTTGACCGGCCCATCTTTCATCTATCCAATAACCCACGTGACCGCTTTGGAACGCTCCACGAACCACATTGTTGACATTAATTTCCCCACAAAATATCCCGTCGTGCCACAACGAAAAAGCAAACCCCGTGCCAAGTTGCCGCTCTCTGTCCCTCGCGTTGCATCGCGCCGCGAAAGCAGATGGGTCTCGTTCCGCATTAGGCCCTCCAGGAACCGGCGCAGGTTCCCACTTGGTAAGCCAATCTGCGCATCGACTGCGCACCTCACTCCAAGCCGAAAAGTCCGAAGCTTGGAGCCCTCTGAGGAGTAGACGAGCAGTGTGTAATTCACTCACGCTAGAGACACTAGCCGTCTTCGCTGGCTTGATTCGCGTCAAGCATCTCATCAGCTAAACCATCAAGTAGATCGCGCTCACGCACTAAGCATTCATCAATTTCCCAATGACGCATAACTGCAACCAATATGCAGCAGCCCCCAACAATTACGCCAGCCCTCTTAGGGTCCAGGCCAGGGTTATGTAACCGATCTTCAAGTGACTCCGTGGCCAGAGTGCGAAACACATCTTCTGCAGCCGATCGTTTCAGTAGAAACTTGTCAACC
>DMOB01000249.1:0-5254 GCA_003452475.1 Acidimicrobiaceae bacterium
AGCGGTTTGATGTCGTAATTGTCGGAGGCGGAATTCTGGGGCTCACGACGGGTTATAAATATCTTCTTTCACATCCGGGTAAGTCCTTAGCTTTACTCGAGAGAGAACCTGGTCCCGCTCATCACCAAACTGGTCGCAACTCGGGGGTATTACATTCGGGCATTTACTACGCACCTGGTTCTTTGAAGGCAGATATGGCGGTGGGTGGCCGCAGCGACATGGTCGAATTTTGCCGAGTGAATGGAATTAAATATGACCTATGCGGGAAGGTGATAGTCGCTACTCAGAAGATCGAGCTGGAAAGACTCCGAACATTGGCGGACCGTGCTGAACGAAACAATGTAAGAGCAGACTTGATTGGGAGAGAAGCTTTGCAGGAAATTGAGCCGTACTGCGATGGTATTGAAGCGATTTACGTGCCGGACACAGGCATAGTTTCCTACAGCAAAGTATGTGAAGTTCTGGCGAAACATATCTTGGACGCTGGTGGAGAAATTTTCTATGGAACTTCTGTAGAGGCTTTCAATGAATTAGCCAATGAGGTCCGAGTTGCTAGCTCTACGAGAGAATTTACTGCAAATTTAGTTATAAATTGCGCAGGTCTCAGGTCCGACAAAGTAGCTAAGTTGGCGAATGCAGATGATGGAAATAAAATTGTTCCATTCCGAGGTGAATACTACGAGCTGATTAAGGATCGTCAACATCTAGTGAATGGTTTGATCTATCCGGTTCCTGATCCGAGTTTTCCATTTCTGGGTGTGCATCTCACCAAAATGATAGATGGTTCTGTCCATGCAGGCCCTAACGCTGTGCTGGCGTTAGCTCGTGAAGGTTATAGATGGAGAGATATAAATAGGAATCAGGTGACAGAACATATAAGTAATAGAGGCCTGTGGGGATTGGCGCGAAAATACTGGAAGACCGGAGCAGGTGAGGTGTGGAGGTCGGTTAGTAAAAAAGCTTTTGTTGCAGCTTTACAGCGTCTAGTTCCCGATATCAAGACATCTGACTTGGATAAGTCTCCAGCAGGAGTCCGAGCTCAAGCCATGGATAGCAGAGGCGCCTTAGTAGATGATTTTTTAATAACAGAAACTAGAACGAGCATTCATGTCTTAAATGCGCCAAGCCCGGCGGCAACCGCAAGCCTTCGCATCGCAGATGAAATAGTTAGAAAGTTGGATGAGCGTTAGAATTTGTTAATCAAAGAGTTTGAGCTCGGCCACGATTTTGGATCGCTTCTCTGCGCTCAGCAACTTTCTCGGCAGTAAAACCGCTCTGCTTAAGCCAATCCTGGCCCATTTTTTTCTCAATTCCCCAAGCGGCCTCAACATTGGTTGACGATGTTAGGTCATAAGTCTTCAGAAGATGCCTGACCCCAAGCCGGTCGTTACTGCGAATGTCTTGGGCTAAAGATCTAACAGTTACCATTAAATCTTGGTGCTTGACGACCTGGTTGACCAGGCCCCAATCGCAAGCTCTTGAAGCATCAAGATAGTTTCCAGTGAGGCTAAGTTCGCGAGAGCGCCTAATTCCAATCGCTTGAGGTAGGAGAACGCTAAGGCCCCACCCTGGCATCACGCCTACCCGGGCATGTGTATCAGCAAAACTGGCACGCTCTGAAGCGATAATGAAATCACAGGCGAGCGCTAACTCAAATCCGCCAGTCACAGCGACACCATTGACCGCTGCTATCAGTGGTTTAGTTCTCTCTGGGAAAGGCCCATTAGAAGCGTTACTTCCATCTGTTCGAATGTTTCCGTTGCTGTCACCAAGTTCTCTAAGATCTAACCCTGCGCAGAAAGCTGGGTCAGTGCCGGTGAGTACTAAAATATCTGTATCTGCGTCTGATTCTAATAAGTTGAATGCAGTAGGTAACGCAGCCAAGAGTTCCGAACTCAAAGCATTGCGTGCTTCTGGCCGATTCAAGGTTATTGTGCCTATTCCGTCATCGACCTCGACGATTATGGTGCCGTTGCCTAACTCAAAGTGGTTTGTCATATTGTCCCCTTGCCTTACAGAGAATCTACTCTCTGGGTAGAGTTAATTATGGCGAAACCTAAGGCTCTAATACTGTTGCCAGGAGCCGGAGGTTCATCCGGACACAAGACCTTTCTCGAAATTGAGAAAAATTTGAGTCCTTTTCCAATCATTCGCCAAGAATTTGGATACCGAAAACTTGGCAAAAAATGGCCACCAAAAGTACCGTCGTTAATCGGTGAAGTTAATGAGATTATGAACAGTAGCCGCAAAGAACTTAAAATTAAGTCACCGAAGTCTGTGCTCCTTGGGGGAAGAAGTTTTGGCGGGCGAGTATGTTCAGTGGCTGTGTCCGAAGGAACTATTGCTGGTGGCCTCGTGTTGCTTAGCTATCCGCTGCACCCGCCAGGTAAACCCGAAAACTTAAGGACCGAGCATTTTCCGGAAATAAATGTTCCGTGCCTGTTCATCTCATCTGACAATGATCCCTTTGGGAGTCCCGAAGAGTTCGCTAGTAATTTTAAATTAATTGATGCTCCGGTTACGTCTTTGTTTCTGGCTGGCGGAGGACATAATCCAGCTTCTAAAAGCCATTTGAAAGAAATAAGCGATGCGATAAGCCAATGGACTATAACGCTTACTTAAAACTAACATCAGGCTGATGGCGATAGGTCTTCGGGGTTTAGTTCTTCAAGTTCTATGCGAGAACTTTCCTTGAAAAACATCCAGATAAGCAGAGTAGCGATTAGTGGCCCTAACCATAAGAGTGCGATAACTGATCCGAAGTCTCCCCATTTAAGTCTCAACCAGCCGGTTAAAAGAATTCCGCAAGAACCGCCGATAACGCCGATAGCTCCGGTGATTGTGGCAGCTCTCGCGCGTACTGCGGTAGGGAAAAATTCTGCTTTGTAAACACCCATTGCAGGTAGTAAGCCGCTGGCGAAAAGGATTGCGACTAGCGCCGTAGGCCACAAAAATAAGTCGCTTAGATTGAAAAATAGAACAGTGCAACCAAGCCCTAGGACTGAAGCGACTGTGATCACGGCTCGCCGACCGCGCGTATCGGCGAGGCGCCCCGCAATGTATAGACCAATACCCCCGGGAGTGGCTGTGGCGAGCACAAAGATGGTTATCTTTATAGCGCTAAAGTTGTGTTGGTCTCGCAGGTATTCATTGCGGAACCAATCAATAGGAGATAAAAAAATCCCAATTAAAAAATATGTTAACCCGAGGAGCATTATTCGTCTTGTGTACGGGCGTAGCGACAGGTGATTCCTGTTCGTCAGGAATCTATGGCTTTCAGGGAGTTGTCTAATGGCTCTTATCATTAGCGGAGTCATTAGAAGCGGGACAAGATAGATAAGTCGCCATCCCCAGATCGCTATGCCAGCTAGAGGCTGTACCCAAACGACCATCCCTGCCCCTATGGCGGCTGACATTCCAAGGACTGACAATCCCCAGCTTCTGCAACCGGAAGGTAATTCTTCCATCGCTAGAACAATAATCGCAACGCCTAGGGAAGCATTTGCAGTCCTCATTACGATTAGACATATCGAAAACGTTAATAGATTCGGAGACAAAGCTGCTGCGACAGAGCTTAGAAGGCCGAGCACGATACATATAGTTAATACGTGTTTTCTTCCTTTACGATCTGCGATGACGGAAACAGCGATAGCTAGTAACGTTCCAATTCGTATAAATGCGCCTAGAACACCTTGACTCATTTGGTCTACTGCAAATTCGTCGGCCGCGTAGGTGTGTGTTTCCGCTGGAGCATTCGACAAAAACCCAGTGAACATAACGATGATAGCTAGGGTTGCCATTGTGGTCGTAATAGCAACATCGAAACGTTCGGGAGATGCCCAAAATGGTTGCTTGTTTGTGATGGGACGGTTGCGTAGATACCGACGAACTGGCAATGAAAATAAAAATCCGAAATATGGAATCCCCAATTTGTAATTGAAAATTTCGGTGACGATGAACCGGTTCTCAGGAAGAACTGAGACGTCTACCTTTCGAGAATAACTATCGAAAGGTCCATGTAGAAGGCTGTAGTAACCCCCAGCAAGTTTTTGCTCAGCAACAATATCGCAACGCGGAACTGTTAGGAGAGCCACTTCCGCAGCGTTGCAGTTATGACTAATCGAAAATTGAGTCATAGAGATGACGTGCTCTTGGTCATCTTCTTGAACATACTGGAGTAGTGAACAAATTTGTGGTGTATCAGAGTGACACATTATCTGGTGAAGTGACTATTGGGGGCGCTAAGAACAGTGCTCTTAAATTGATGGCAGCTGCTTTGCTAGCCGAGGGTGTAACTATTTTGCACAATGTTCCGGATATTACAGACGTGACGATCATGAGCGAGTTGCTGATGGCCATGGGGGTAGGGGTGGCTCGCTTCGGTAATCGGGTGGAGATTGATGTCCCAGCCCAAATAAAGCCAGAGGCTCCTTATGAGCTCGTTTCTCGAATGAGGGCATCGATTGCAGTCCTGGGCCCTTTAATAGCAAGGTTCGGAGTAGCAACAGTAGCGATACCCGGAGGTGATGATTTTGGGTCTCGACCGATTGATATGCACCTAACCGGTTTAGAGCGCCTTGGAGCAAAATTTTCATACGAACACGGAAATATTTATGGTAAGGCAGGCAAGCTTTGTGGTGCTGAAGTTTTACTAGAATTCCCGTCTGTCGGAGCAACTGAAAATTTAATGATGGCGGCATCTCTATCTTCCGGAAATACAGTAATTGATAACGCTGCACGAGAGCCAGAAATTTCTGACCTATCTGATTTTCTTAACCTGATGGGAGCAAAAGTCACGGGTGCTGGAACTTCTCGTATCACCATAGAAGGCGTCGAACAAATGGTGCCTGTTGAGTTCACAGTGATACCAGATCGCGTTGAGGCAGCAACTTTTATGTCAGCAATTGCGGTATGCGGAGGTAGAGCCCTTTTACGTAACGCGCGACCAGAACATATGCGGATGCTTATTAGAAAAATGGAGGAAATGGGGATGAACATCACGCTAGATCCGGCAGGCATAGTCGTAGAACGGAATACCACAACTAGAGGTGTTCACGTATCGACGTTGCCCTATCCGGGGTTAGCAACCGACTACAAACCATTTTTAGTAGTTGCGCTAGCGGTTTCCGACGGATTGAGCATGGTCACCGAAAACATTTTTGCAGGAAGGTTTCGATATATCGATGAGTTAGTTCGGATGGGTGCTGATATCAGAGCAGAAGGAAGACATGCTGTAGTGACGGGTGTGTCACGA
>DMOB01000026.1:0-5895 GCA_003452475.1 Acidimicrobiaceae bacterium
ACCAAAGCACCGGAGTCACAGCAGAGTCTTTCCTTCAAACCTATGAAGCTAATAACGGCTCTTCGCCAGAGGCTTCTTTCTGGGCTCATTCATATGACGCTGCCACCATACTTCTCGAGGCAATCAAAGCTGCTTCGTTTGTGAATGATGGTGAACTGACTATCGATCGAGCAGGTGTCCGTGAGTACTTGAATGGCCTTTCAGGGTATTCAGGCATTATTGGCTCGCTCACATGTGACGAATTCGGCGATTGCGGAGCACAGCGAATCACAGTGATCGGAAATATGTCAAACGATTATGATGCATCAAACAATAACGTGGTGTTTGAATACGCACCCTAGATATATGCAGTAGTCGAACTCGTTCGACCTGTAGTAGTCATCATTAAGCAATTTAAGCCGGTTCTGACCAGTTCGTAAGAGGGTCAGAACCGGCTTTGCATTACAGTCTTGTGTATAAAAGCGGAAAGTAGGCCTGTGGCCACTAACAACGTTTACAAACCGACATCGCGAGTACTCTGGGTAGACCGTTTCCTCGCGCTGATCCGGATAACGTTTATCGGGATCGTTTCTGTCGGTGTCATTGCTTTTATAGCGCAACAAATAAACCCACAGAATCCTTTTGCCAGCTGGGTCAATCCTGATGCCACGGGATTAACGGCTGACCAATTGAAAGGGTTGCTGGTGACTGGTATTGCCCAGGGTGCTATGTACGGTTTAATAGCGCTTGGCTATTCAATGGTGTACGGAGTTCTGGGGTTCATTAACTTTGCTCATGGTGAAGTTTTTATGGCTGGCGCGATGTCTGGAATGATCATTAGCAACAAGTTGTCTGAATCCGGGCTTTGGCAAGACGCTTTCCTATTTAGTTTGGTCTTTGTCATCGCCACTTCAATAGTCGTGTCAACAGCCACGGCGATAATTATGGAACGAGTTGCAATCCGAAGGCTTCGAGATGCACCGAGACTTATTCCTCTTATAACTTCTATCGGTGTTTCCTTTTTTATTCAAAATACATCGGTTGTCTTATTTGGTCCTGGAGCTAAGGCATATCCTTCGATACCTGAGTGGCTAACTCGCAAGCGTTCTTTCTTGACCTTTGAGATCGAAGGAACAAAACTTTTAGTGCTAGTTGTAGCTGCGGTGTCTATGACTGGACTCTGGTACTTAGTAGAGCGAACACGTACTGGTAAAGCAATGCGTGCCGTAGCTGAAGACAAAGAGATAGCTGCATTAATGGGAATTAATGTGAACCGAATTATTGTTACCACCTTTGCCGTTGGTGGAGCTATGGCGGGTGTGGCTGGAATTCTTTGGGGCATTTTGTTCAGGAGCGTAACTCACATGACAGGCTTCTTGCCTGGCATTAAGGCCTTTAGTGCCGCCGTTGTCGGGGGAATAGGAAATCTCGGAGGAGCGATGGCAGGTGGGTTATCCCTGGGTGCTGCTGAAGCAACAGCACCATTAGTAGTGCTTGAACCACTGGGAGTTAACGGAGTCTCCCAACTTCGTGATGCAGTTGCGTTTGCGGTGCTGATATTTGTGCTGTTAGTTAAGCCCAATGGCCTATTCGGAGAGCGACTTTCCGAGGAGGATCGCGCATGAACAATGATGTAGGCCTTAAGAATGACGCGCCCAATAAATCTCAATACCCCTGGCTGCGAGCCGTTAGATTTTCTTTACTGGGGTCATTAGCCAGCGTCTTTATCGCTCTTTCCGGAATGCCTGTAGGGCTAGATCGGAGAGCGATTATATACCCAGTCTTGAGTCTCGGATTTTTGGCTATTCTCTGGATTCCCGTCGCTATGGCTGCAGCAGCCGGCAATGAAACAGTGCTTGAAGGAATGGAGGCGAGAAAACGTGGGTTTGTCGATGTAGGAGTAGGCGCTCTAGTTGGACTAGGTAGCACTTCAGGGATCTGCTGCTTGATGGTTCTCATCAAAAATTTTGACCTCCGAGACCCATTTGTGAACTGGAGTCCCCAGCTTTTAGACCTTTTGTCTTATCGGCAAAGTATTTCTGTAGGGATAGGGATATGGCTTCTTGTTGGCGCTGGCCTGGGAGCATTTGGTGGGTTTATTAATTTGATTTCACGCTTTTCGCGTCGTTTAATTTTGAATTTTGTGTTTGCTGTAATCGGCGTGTCCGTGCTTGAAACTATTGTTACAGACTTGTCTGAAGGATTCGGTCTCGCTTGGGTCACAGATCTGATGTACTACAAGCGAGGTGGGTTGGAAATCTATGGTGCTCTGCTTGTGGGCATAGTGTCGGTTACCGTTTTGTTGCTGCTGAGACGGAGAACGACTACGGCCAGAGAGCGTTTCAACTCATTGAGTCTGAACGATCAGTCTCGTGTAAAATTTATTTCAATAATTGCTGGCTCGCTATCGTTAGCCATTCTGCCGTTCTTCTTGGGAAAAATAACGAACGAGTTGCTTGCAAACGTTGGTCTGTTCGTATTGCTAGCTCTGGGATTAAATATCGTTGTAGGACTGGCAGGTATTCTTGACCTAGGGTACGTAGCGTTTTTCGCTGTGGGGGGATACACCACTGCTGTCTTAACGTCGCCCGATTCTCCTGGGTTTTCGCCTGAGTTACCGTGGCCAATAGCGCTAATTGTTGTTGTAGTTCTTACAGGAATAGTTGGTTTATTCATTGGAGCCCCAGTAATTAGGATGCGCGGAGATTACTTAGCAATAGTCACGCTCGGTTTTGGTGAAATTATTCGTTTGCTCTTCCTCTCAGATTGGCTGTCGGATTGGTTCGGCGGAGCTCAGGGAATTACAAATATCCCTGGTGTGGAAGTTGGATTTACCACTATCAAAGGTACCGATCCTCGCTCTGTATTTTTGTTGGTGCTTTTCTTCTGTGCCGTCGCGATTTATGTCTCCTGGAGACTAGAAAAATCCCGTCTTGGGCGAGCATGGATGGCTATCCGGGAAGATGAAGATGTCGCTGAAGCTATGGGAATAAACACTACGAATACAAAGTTAATGGCGTTTGTTGTCGGGGCAGTTTTAGCATCTTTTTCGGGCGCTATTTTTGCCGCAAAAGTTGGTTCAATCTTTCCGACTAGTTTTATCATGCTCGTGTCAATAATTATTCTTGTAGTCGTGATCGTTGGGGGAATGGGTAACATAAGCGGCGTAATAGTCGGTACGGTTGTGCTGATTGGAGTGCTCGGTGGGCCGAAACAACCAGGACTCCTTCAAGAGTTCAGCCAGTTCAAATTGTTAATATATGGTGCTCTTTTGGTGTGGATGATGCTGAAACGGCCAGAAGGCTTGATCCCGAATATTCGAAGAACTAGGGAGTTGCACCAAGAGGAATTTCTTCAAGATGCCTGGCTTAAGGGGCAGATTGACTCCGAAGAAGATAGTACCGATTCGAACGTCCGAAAAGAAGGAAAAAATCTATGAGGATGCTTGATATCCAGGGACTAAGTGTGACTTTCGGAGGTCTTCATGCGCTGAACAATCTTGACTTTCAAGTGACTGAAGGAGAGATAGTTAGCGTAATTGGGCCAAATGGTGCGGGGAAGACCACGTTTTTCAACATGATAAGTGGCATGGTTTCGCCTACCAGCGGTGACATTGTGTTCGAAGGAGAGTCTCTTCTCGGTCTAGATCCGAGTCAAGTAACAGCAAGGGGAATTGCTAGGACTTTTCAAAATGTTAGGTTGTTTGCCAATATGACGATTCTAGAAAACGTCATGGTGGCACAGCACTGCCGTACTCGGCAGCAAGTATTTGGAGCGCTTTTTCAAACTAAAGCATTTAGGCAAGAAGAAAAAGAAATTAACGAGTATGCCGAAGAAGTACTTTCGTTCTTCGGCACCAGATTAGTCGGCTATCGGATGAATCAGCCGGCTTCGGTGCTTTCGTATGCCAACCGGCGAAGGCTTGAAATAGCAAGGGCTATGGCCACTAGGCCACGGCTATTACTTTTAGATGAGCCAGTTGCTGGGATGAACCCGAAAGAAACAGCCGAGCTTGCCGAGCTAATTGGGAGATTGCGGTCAGAGTGGGGATTCACAATCGTGATTATTGAACATGACATGAGCGTAGTAAGAGATGTATCTGATCGTGTAGTAGTGCTTGATCATGGTGAAACTATTGCTCAGGGGTCTTTTGACGATGTTTCTAACGATCCGATGGTAGTCGAGGCTTATTTGGGACGCCCTGTGCAGGAGGCTTCATGAGCACAGAAGGACATGAGGTTCCGCTACTAGAGATGCGAGGAGTAAACACTCACTATGGGGCTGTGCATATTCTGAAAGATGTAAACTTAGCGATCTATCCCGGAGAGCTAGTTTGTTTGCTCGGGGGTAACGCAAGCGGGAAAAGTACGACCCTAAAAACATTATTAGGAATGGTCACTCCCACTACGGGAGAAGTAGTACTTGACGGTGAAGCTGTCACCAAAGAGTCGACGAGCTATCGAGTTGAACGAGGCATCACGATGGTTCCTGAGAACAGGCGTCTTTTCAAGCGTTTAAGTGTTCTTGAAAACTTAGAATTAGGTGCGTACCTTCGAAAAGATCGAGAGCAAATTTCTCTCGATCTTGAACGCATATTTGACCTATTTCCTCGCGTTAAAGAACGGCTAGGGCAAAAATCTGGAACCCTTTCAGGAGGAGAGCAACAGATGGTTGCGATGGGCCGAGCTCTGATGTCGAACCCTCGTGTGTTGTTAATGGATGAACCTTCTATGGGGCTGGCTCCGGCTTTAGTACAAACAAATTTCGAGTTGATACAACAAATCCATGAAGAGGGTGTGGCAATTTTTATGGTTGAGCAGAATGCCAACATGGCATTGTCGATAGCGGACCGAGGTTGGGTACTTCAAACCGGTCGAGTAGTCCTAGATGATGCAGCAGATGCGTTATTGGCGAATCCGGATCTCAGAGCTTCGTACCTTGGGGAAGTGGGAAGTGCTTAGACCTTGTTCTTAGGGTTAGCTGAATTCAACTGGCAAAGTCTTAGCTGAGTTTAAGAAATTGGAGTGAGCTCTAACGCCAGGAGCTGTTACTTCGATGTCGGGTAATCGAGTAAGTAGCTCCCGAAGCATAATTTCGATTTGAAGTCGGCCCAGCCGAGCTCCAAGACAAAAGTGTGGACCAATTCCGAATGCAACGTGCGTGTTGGGGCTCCGTGTGAGGTCGAACTCATCAGGATTGTCGAAAACTTCTGGGTCTCGATTGGCGGATGGATACCAGAGTAACAATTTATCTCCCTTCTGAATTTCGGTTCCGTTTATTTCAGTAGTGCAGGTTGCTGTGCGACGAAAATGCAAAACTGGGTTAGTGAATCGGAGGGTTTCTTCGATGAAGCCTGGCAGGTAACGATCTAAGTCGCTGGTTAGCAGTTTGCGTTGCTCAGGAAACTGTGACAGAACCTCCATAGCTCCGGTAAGTGAGGATCTGGTCGTCTCATTTCCAGCCACTAGCAGCAAAAACCAAAGTAAAATTAATTTGTTGTTGTCTAACCGTTCGCCATCCACTTCTGATTGAACAAAATAGGAGACCATGTCATCTCCAGGTCGCTCTCTTTTTGAGTTGATGACGTCGAGTCCGTAGCTAAACAACTCGTCCTTGGCAGTAAGAAAATCTTTCACGGACCCACCAAAGTCTGGATCGTGATTCCCAATTATTCGATTAGACCAGTCATAAAAAAGTTTTGTGTCCTCTGCCTTAACTCCCATGATATGAGCTAACACTTGCAACGGGAGCTCTGAAGCTATCGAAGACACAAAGTCAACTTTTCCCTTTCCGGAGACTTCATCAATAATTTTAGTGCTGTAGGTCTCTATCGCCGTGGACAAGTTACGCACCCAAGTAGGGGAGAAGGGCTCTCGGATCGACCGTCGAAGTAGCGTATGGTCCGGCGGGTCCATT
>DMOB01000190.1:0-8994 GCA_003452475.1 Acidimicrobiaceae bacterium
AAATAGTAGTGGAAACGATTGGGACCCTCAGCGCACTGCACGTGCATTGTCGGCGGCTGTAAAGGCTTTAGAAAATGAGTCTGGATACTACGACTTACTGTTATTTGGTAACGAAGCTGCAGATACTGGTGGCTACCAGACGGGAATTAGAACTGCTCACCTTCTCGGTCGCCCGATAGTTAACGCTATCAATGGTATTGAAGTAGAAGAGGGAGGATTTGTAGCCAGACGCGAAACTCTGTCAGGCGTTGAGGTCTACAGAGTCACGGGCCCGGCCGCCTTCGGAGTCAAAGAAGGCATAAACCTGCCTCGCTATCCCACCATGAAGGGCAGACTTGCATCAAAGAAGCTACCTGTGAGGGTGATCGAAGATCACTCCGAGCCAGGAGAACAATGTCGGCTGCGCCTATTTAGACCAGCTGAAGTGGCTAAAGAGACAGTAATTCTCGGAACAGATAGTAACGCTGCCGAAGCTGTCGTAGATCTGTTAGAAGAAATGGGATTGGTTTAGATGTCGGGCATTTTGGTACTTATAGATAGTTGTGAACCGGACGCAACAGAAACTACTAATGAGTTACTGACACATGGACGGAACTTGGCAAACCAAGTAAATGGGACTCTCGAGGCGGTGACATTTGATCCTCGCTATGCAGACTTGGCGGCGGGTTGGTCTGAACACGGAGTGGATGTAATTCATTATCTCACTAATTCCTCTCTTCAAGACTATGGCCCACAAGCCTGGGCGCAAGGAATAGTTCAAATAACCTCTTTGGTTGAACCTGTCGCAGTTATCGCTTGCGGTTCGGACCGTGGCCATGAGGTCATGGCCAATGTTGCAGCGATCCTCGACGCACCATTCGTGGCTAACTGCCTCTCGGTAATGGTCGGTGAGCCATGGCAAGCTAGTCGCGTTCAATGGGGAGGCTCATTGATTGAGGAAGTTTCTGTGAAGACAACATTACCCATGGTGAGCTTCGCCCTACATTCGTGCGAAGCAAAGTTGTCCAAAACTCCAGAACCGCTCGAAATTGTTTTTCATGAAATCGAACTCGATAGTGAAGCCATCAAAACCCTCGTAACTGAACGTACAGAGAAGCCAGCAGGCCAATCGTTGGAAACATCAGCAGTCGTGGTATCTGGGGGCAGAGGAGTTGGCTCAGCCGAAGGTTTTGATGTACTCGAAACACTTGCAGAATTGTTAAACGGGAAAGTGGGTTGCTCGCGTGCCGTTACTAACAATGGCTGGCGAAGCCATACTGATCAGGTGGGACAAACTGGCAAACGAATAGCCCCCGACCTGTATATAGCATGCGGTATTTCCGGTGCGATTCAACATTGGGTTGGAGCCATGGCCTCAAAGACCATACTCGCAATAAATACCGACCCTGAAGCGAACATGGTGAAAAAAGCCGACTACGCAGTCATCGCAAATCTACACGATGTAATTCCAGCGGTATCTCATGAGATAGCAAGACGAAACGATCGATGAAAGATTATGAGGTGAGTACATACGGAGATTCTTACGCAGCTGTTTACGATCTTTGGTACGGCGACGAGGATTCCGCCAGAGCAAAGAATTTAAGCGACCCTGAGCATGTGGCGCGAAAAGTTGCAGAACTTGCCCTTGGTGGGCCCGTTCTCGAACTGGGAATCGGCTCCGGCAGGCTTGCAATAGCCATAAATAAAACGGGCTTAAAAGTTACAGGAGTGGACTCGTCTACGCTTATGTTGGACTTATTGCGATCTAAGCCTGATGCTCAGAATATTACCGTTATCCATGACGACATGTCGAAGTGCAGCGAACTCGAAGCCGACTCGTATTCGGTGGTCCTGATTGGCTTTAACACGTTTTTCAACCTAACCACAAAGGAGTCGCAGCAACAATGCATTCGGACATGTGCGCGTGTGCTGAAACCCGGAGGGAAGCTTGTAATTGAAGCATTTGTCCCAGTTCCGCAAGCAACAGACCATGTGTCGGTCAGATCAATGGAAGTTGACCAGCTACTTCTTGACGCTGTTAAGGTCGACCCTTTAAACCAGACTATTTCGGGACAACTCGTTAAGATGTCCAAAAATGGAAATGAGTTTTATCCATACCTCTTGCGCTATTGCACTCCTCCAGAAATTGACGAGATGGCTAGTACAACAGGTTTTGATTTGGTGGAACGCCATCAGGATTGGCTAAATAATACTTTCAACTCGGAATCATCCAAACACGTTTCCGTTTGGCAAGTTTCCTAACAAACACCCGTCACTTAAGAAACCCGATTATGGATCCGTTAAACAGCATAGGTTTAACCTAATCACGGCTACTCTTATGTACATGAAGAATCGTGCGGTCGAGCCCCTGAGCCGTTTAACTGATCCGCTGATACGACGTAATGGGCAACTTACAACAGCTACCTGGGACGAGGCATTTGACCATGCTGCCAGGGGATTGACAGCAACGCTTGAATCAAGCGGCCCGAACAGTATTGGACTATTCAGCTGTTCAAAAAGTACCAACGAAATGAATTACGCAGCTCAGAAATTCATGAGATCAGTGATCAAGTCCAACAATATTGATTCGTGCAACCGAACTTGACATGCTCCAAGTGTCGTCGGTCTGGCGACAGTGTTCGGAGCAGGTGGAGGAACAAGCTCGTATCGTGAAGTCGAAGATGCTGAAGTCATTTTGCTCTGGGGCTCCAATGCTCGCGAAGCACATCCGATCTACTTTCATCGTGTCCTAAAAGCACTTAGGAAAGGGGCAAAGCTTTTTGTTATTGACCCGAGGCGGACGGCGTCAGCAGAATTTGCCGATCTATGGCTCGGTCTAGACATCGGAACTGATATTGCCTTAGCTAACGCCATGGCACGAGAAATTATAGATGCGGATTTACATGATCTGACTTTTATCAAACGCGCTACGACTGGCTTCAAGAAATTCAAGGAAAGCGTCGACTGGTACACACTAGAACGTGCCGAACTCATCACTGGGATCCCGGGCGATGCGATACGAGAATTGGCCCATTCCTACGCGAATGCAAAGACGGCGCAAATTTTGTGGACACTCGGTATTACGGAACACCACAACGCTGTCGAGAATGTACTGTCCCTATGCAACTTAGCTCTATTGACAGGCCATGTTGGTAGGTGGGGGTCCGGCTTAGTCCCGCTCCGCGGTCAAAACAACGTGCAAGGCGGGGGCGATATGGGCGCTTTACCCGATAAACTGCCCGGCTTCCAAAGCATCACAGATGATCATGCTCGCATGAAGTTCGAACTCCTCTATGGCACCAAGATTAACCCTAAGCCGGGCTTACATTTAACTTTGATGTTTGAAGCCATGCACCGAAAGGATCTCCGCGCTTTGTACGTTATCGGTGAGAACCCGGCGCAATCTGAAGCTGACGCAAAGTCAGCTAGAAAGGCACTTTCAGAACTTGACACTCTAATAGTTCAAGATATCTTCCTCACGAGAACCGCTGAAATGGCAGATGTTGTGTTTCCTGCCAGTGTCGGTTGGGCAGAGAGCGACGGCACAGTTACATCTAGTGAGAGACGAGTACAGCGAGTAAGACCAGCCGTACAAAGAATAAGCTCGACTAAAGATGACCTTGATATCATCGTGGAACTCGCAGATCGTCTTGGAGCTAAGTGGCCTGCCCGACGACCTGAACAGGTGTGGGATGAAATTCGTGCGCTTTCTCCGATGCATGCTGGTATGTCCTACGAGCGTTTAGATGAAGGCCCTGGCATTCAATGGCCATGCCCGACGACCGAGCACCCAGGAACTGAATACCTTCATGAGTGGCTTTGGGAAAAGGATCTCGGAGGCCATCAAGCGGCACCATTCTCAGTAACACTTCATGAGGGACCTAAAGAACACTTAAATCCAGATTACCCTTTACGCCTCACAACCGGTCGAGTTCTTGACTCGTTCAATACAGGTGTGCAATCGCGCAACTATCCATCGCCGATCCGCACTGGGCAAACTATTGATCTAAACGCCATCGACGCAGAAGCTATTGGCATATCCGACGGTGACATGGTCAAAGTTTCATCGAAACGAGGCTCCATAAATATGACTGCAAAGGTGGTCGACAACCTGCCAGCTGGTCTTGTTTTTTCTACTTTTCACTTTCCAGAAATAGCGGATATAAATCTACTAACCAACGATCATTGGGATCTTAAGAGCGGCACATCAGAATTTAAGGCATCCGCAGTTCGAATCGATAAATTCGTAGATGAAGTGTCGATGTAAATGACGAAACCACTTTCCATTCGTACTGCTGTGACAGTAGCTGAAGCTACGGCTATTGATGCTGTCGTTAAACAAGCCGAGGTCATCATACGAAGCGACCGCGTGGTTAGGGGTGGTTTGAGTCGGATCAAAGAATCACGGAGCTTTCTGCTTCCTGCGCTGCACGCACTGCAGAGGGAAAGTGGTTGGATTTCTCCCGCTGGGGTGTGGTATATCTCAGAGTTACTCCAGGTCTCAGAGGCAGAAATATATGGCGTAGCCACTTTCTATGACTTGTTCAGAACTGACGGCCCTATTGCATCAGATTATCTTGCTCACGTTTGCGTAGACCCATTGTGTTCTGTCGCCGGCAGCGAAGAACTCCTAGCAGATTTTAAAAAGCAAGGACAAGAATCAGAAAGAAGCGCCTGCCTTGGGTTGTGCTCCAACGCTCCTGCGGTTTTTTTTCAGGGGAAGCAATGTCCAGATTATTCGACGGGTAATGGCGACTCAGATTCTAGTCTCCGGACAATATCGAAAGGTGATGGCTTGCTTAAGCGCGTCGGTCGCATCGATCCGAACAGCTTAAGTTCCTATAAAAATAGCGGTGGTTATGAAGCTCTGTCCATTGCTATCCAGATGGGTCCACAGGCGGTGATCAATGCAGTAACTGAATCTGGTCTGACTGGACGAGGAGGGGCGGGCTTCCCAACGGGCGCCAAGTGGGCAGCGGTAGCCGCAGAATCAGTAGATGTAAAGTACATCGTAGCAAATGCCGATGAGTCCGAGCCGGGCACTTTCAAAGATCGTGTCATCATGGAATCAGATCCATTTGCGTTGATTGAAGCTATGACAATCGCAGGAGTGACCGTTGGGGCTAAAATCGGGTGGATCTATATTCGAGCGGAGTACCCCTTAGCAATTCAGCGCGTGTCTACGGCTCTAGACAAAGCGCGTCGAGCAAATCTATTAGGCAATAAGGTTTTACATAGTGACTATTCCTTTGATATCGAGGTTAGGAAAGGGGCCGGCGCGTACATATGCGGAGAAGAGACAGCGCTGTTTAGTTCAATCGAGGGTTATCGCGGGGAACCTCGGTCGAAGCCTCCTTACCCCACAACTAGCGGGTTGTTTGGTCGCCCAACAGTGGTCAACAATCCAGAAACCTTGATGAATGTGCTGGGAATTTTGACCATGGGTGTGCTGAAATACAAAAATCAAGGAACACCGAAATCGCCCGGAACGAAACTCTATTGTGTGTCTGGGGACGTGCACGAACCAGGACTTTACGAGGCTGACTTCGGAATCAAAATAAACGAACTTATTAACCTGGCGGGTGGCTCAAGAACCACAACGCAGGCTGTTTTACTCGGCGGAGCAGCCGGCTCGCTAATAGCACCAGAACATTTTAACTTGCCGTTATCTACAGAAGCAGCGCAAGCACATGGTGTTTCTCTGGGCTCCGGAGCCGTCATGGTCCTGGGGGAAGAAGTAAACATTCTCGATGTTATTATCCGGGTGGCCGAGTTCTTCAAAAATGAGTCATGTGGGCAATGTGTCCCTTGTCGCATAGGCACGATGCGGCAACACGAGCAATTATTGCAAATTAAACGAACCACAAGCGCGGAAAAGCCCAATATAGAACTATTGACGGACATCGGGAACGCCATGTCAGACGCTTCGATTTGTGGACTTGGACACACTGCATCTACCGCCGTTCAGTCCGCAATATCATCCGGTCTTCTATGGGGTTCAAATGACTGACATTCACAATGAAGCTGCAGAGATTTCAATCACTTTGAACGGTGAAGAAGTGAATGTTCTAGAGGACATGACGATTCGTGAGGCAAGTAGCAAAATGATGGTCGACATACCAACTATTTGTTGGTCTGAAAACCTTGAGCCAGCGAATGCATGCAGACTATGCGTCGTCGAGGTGGAAGGATCTAAAACGTTAGTCCCATCCTGTTCTCGCAAAGTAGAAAATGGGATGAATATTTCAACGACGTCCGATCGCGTTAAGGCTAGTCGTCGGATGATCTTAGAGTTCCTGGCGACAGCTAACGATTTATCGCAGGCACCAGAAATTACCAGCCTCTTTGATGATTACGGTGTTGATATAGATCGTTATGAAACCCCTACCCGCATATCCGCAGAAATCAAAATTGAAGACGAACTCTATGTTCGCGATTACTCGAAATGCATACTTTGTTATAAGTGTGTAGACGCGTGTGGAGAGCAAGCTCAAAATACGTTCGCTATAGCCTTCAGCGGACGAGGCTTCGATACCCAAGTCTCGACAGAATTTGAGGTTGAGCTTCCTGAATCTGACTGTGTTTATTGCGGTAATTGTGTAGCTGTTTGCCCAACAAACGCCCTGCAGTTTAAGACAGAATTTGATTTACGTGAGGCCTCGAACTGGCGGCCTGATGACCAAACGGTAACAACTACGGTTTGCTCCTTTTGTGGAGTAGGGTGCAACTTAGAACTACACACTCAAGATAATCAGATAGTTAAAGTAACCTCGCCTGCTGATCACGACGTCACAAATGGGAACCTCTGCATCAAAGGACGCTTTGGTTGGGAGTACGTCAACTGGATTGAGAAGAAAACTCCATAGTTTTCTTAGCGCTTATAAAATTCTGTCTTTTCTGCCGCTAATGGAGTATTACCTAAAATCAAATCTGCAGCTTTCTCGGCGACCATCATAGTTGGCGCATAGATATTCCCATTTGTGATGTGGGGGAGCGTCGAAGCATCCACTACGGAACAGCTCTTTAGCCCGTGCACTTGCATCGAATTGGGATCAACAACTGAGTCAGCGCCGACCCCGAGCCTTGCAGTTCCACAAGGATGTAACGCTGTCTCTGCATCAGAGCGCACCCAGCTTAGAATTTGTTCGTTGGTAACAACGTCTGGTCCTGGAGAAATCTCACCTCCATTAATGCCACAAAAACTTCGTTGCTCGAAAATAGAGCGAGCTATCCTTATAGCTTCGATCCATTCTTTTCGATCTTTATCGCTACTCAGATAGTTAAAACTGATTTTGGGCTTCACCGCAGGCGATGATGAGGTCGTAATTACTGATCCACGACTATCAGAATTCATCGGACCTACATGAACCTGAAACCCATCGTCGACCGGAGCCTTCTGTCCATCATATCGCACAGCTAGAGGGAGAAAATGAAACATTACGTTCGGGTACGGCACTTCGTCGTTACTTCTAACAAATCCGCCAGCCTCGAAGTGATTCGTCGCAGCTGGACCTGAGCGATTTAGCCACTGAATGGCAATTGAAGGCCAACGCCACTTTGAAAGTGACCTTTGTTCGGTAATTGGCAGCAAAGATTTGTATTGTAAGTAAACCTCGAGGTGGTCTTGTAGGTTTTTACCCACTCCTGGTAACTCATGAACAACAGGTATATCAATTGGCTCAAGAGAGCCCGCATCCCCGATGCCGCTTAAGTTTAATAAGTGCGGAGTGTTGAATGCGCCAGCGCTAATAAGGACGTGGTTGCCAAGAATTCGTTCAGTCGCGCGCAACTGTCCAGATGGCCATCGTCGCTGGACCTCGACCCCTACAGCACGATTTTTATCAAAGATAATCCGGTTGGTCTGCGTTCGTGTCACAACAGTTAGGTTTCGACGGGAAATGACTGGGTGCAGGTAGGCCCTCGCAGCACTTAAACGTCGACCTCGATGAATGTTCCGATCGAAAGTCGTAAAGCCCTCCTGTTTAAATGCATTTACATCATCTGTCATTGGCAACGAGGCTTCGCGGCATGCAGCAAAGAAAGCGTCGAACAGCAGGCCTTTCGCTGGGCCCCTTTCTAAAATTAAATTACCTTCGCCTCCTCTCCGAGAGCTATCAGCACTTACTGATTGCTCCATTCGTTTAAAGTAAGGCAAAGTATGAGCGTAATCCCATGACTTCATGCCTGGGTCATCCGCCCATTTCTCCATATCGAGCGGGTTCCCGCGCTGGAAAATCATACCGTTAATACTCGAACTGCCGCCGAGAACCTTCCCACGCGCATGCGCTACTCGGCGCCCATCAAGAAATGGCTCCGGTTCCGATTGGTAACGCCAATCATAGAATTTAGATCCAACCGGGAAAGCAAAAGCACCTGGCATGTGTATAAATAAATCCCAGGGATAATCAGGACTGCCAGCCTCAATGAGCAAGACCTCGTGAGAGGAGTCAGCGCTCAAACGGTTTGCTAAAACGCAACCAGCAGAGCCACCTCCCACAATTACAAAGTCATACGTTTTAGACTTCATAGTTAGACTTTCATAGATATGGACAATATAAACAGCGACTACTCAATACAGATGTTCTTATCATTTACTAACCAATTTCATCAGGTTCTGAGTCCTTGCGGACTGTAATGTATTCGAGCATTTCTTCATCAGTCGCATCATCAATCTTTGGAGCTTCGTAGTCTTTGAGCATTTGTTTCCATATCGAGTTAGCTCGTTGTGCGGCATCAGGAGAACCCTCATCACTCCATTGTTCAAAGCTGTTATTGTCTGCAATTGTTGAGTGATAAAAAGCGTGCTCAAAATTTTGTAGGGTATGGCTATTACCAAGGAAATGCTGTCCATGGGGATTTGTGCGTAGAGCGCTCATAGCTTGGCCATTCTCACTCATATCTACACCGCCGGCATAAACCCCCATCATACCCAGCTGGTCTGCATCCATTATAAGTTTTTCGTAGCTTAGAGATAATCCACCTTCAAGCCAGCCTGCAGCATGAAGGACAAAATTA
>DMOB01000224.1:0-2840 GCA_003452475.1 Acidimicrobiaceae bacterium
GTGCCGCTTTTCTGGTGGTTGCGTTCTTCCTCTTGCTAGGCCTTATATCTCTAGGCTGTATGCCTGAGGTAGAGTTACGACCAATAGTTTCGAAAAGCGATAGACCATCTCCAGTAGCTGAATTACGTGAAGCAGTGGGGCTTGCTAAAAGTAACAGAGGCTTGAGAAGCATCATTGGCGTTACTGTCTTAACGAATTTTTTTTTCTTTGCTTACTTTCCAGCTGTGCAAAGAATCGGGGCAGATTTAAATGCTTCGCCAACTGAGATTGGCTTAATAGCGTCGATGTCTGGGTTCGGGATGATGGTCGGCTCGGCAATTCTTGGGTGGTTGTCGCCTGAACGTCGAGGGCTTTCTTATGTCTGTGGGTCAATGTTCGGTATGGTCCTGCTAATACCGTTTGCCTTAGGAAATTCTTTGCTCATGGTTGCTGGTGCTCTCTTTTTGGCAACCTGCGGAAGTGGTTTCTTCGGTGCAACACAATCAACGCTTGTCCTGATGGCCGTCGACGAAAAAATGAGAGGTCGAGCAATGGGTCTCCTAAGCACGGGTATAGGAGCATTGCCTATCGGGGCATATGCCCTGGGTGAGATCTCGGAGCAGGTAGGTATCCGTTCCGGCGTAGCTGTAATGTCAATGACCGGTCTTTGCCTTATGACCCTTTGGCTAATCAGTCATCCGGAAGTCTTAAGAATGAGACGCAGCGTCTAGACAAGTTACGTACATTCTGAATATTCATAAGGTCAGAGGATGCAGACGAGAGAGATAACCCGACTCAATTCTTGGCTAGGAGATAGATATGTGCATCGAAACCAAACCTAAGTGGCCGCATTTTTTTGAAAGGTAAACGACGAGTAAGCCGAAACAGGTGTCGCTCTGTTCGGAAGAAAGATGGCAGACAGGCTGCGAGGACAGGCTGGAATGACTACGCTTTGGGTTTTAGAAGAAGACTTTTGAGAGGGCATACCAACAATGAAGGCTGCAGTTCTTAACCAAATACCGGGCGATCTAATAATCGAAGATATTTCAATTGATAAGCCCGAAGCCAATGAAGTTCTAGTGCAGGTAGTGAACGCTGGCTTGTGTCATAGCGACCTTCATTTTATGGATGCATCTTGGCCAGGGGCGGTGCCCTCAGTCATGGGACATGAAAGCGCTGGAATAGTCCAAGCTGTTGGTAAAGATGTTTCCTACGTAAAACCCGGGGACCATGTAATTACTTGTCTTTCCGTGTTCTGTGGAAATTGCAATCTTTGTCTCACCGGCCGACCGAACCTTTGCCGAAACAATAGTGCTGTGTCTCGCCCTAAGGGAGCTGCGCCAAGGTTGAGTAAGTCAGATGGCACACCTGTGGATCAATTTGCCCGTTTAGGCGGATTCGCTGAAGAAATGCTAATTCATCAAAACGCTGTAGTTAAAATTCGTTCAGATATGCCGTTAGATCGTGCAGCATTAATCGGTTGTGGCGTGACGACTGGTGTCGGCGCCGTATTTAAGACAGCACGAATTGAGCCTGGGTCAACGGTGGCCGTGTTTGGTGCCGGCGGCATTGGGCTATCTGCTGTTCAAGGTGCGAGAATTGCGGGTGCCGGAAGAATAATTTCAGTGGATGTTACCGATGACAAGCTTGAGACAGCTCGAGCAGTCGGAGCTACAGATACCGTAAACGGCTCCGAGACTGATGCAGTAATGACTATCCACGAAATGACTGGCGGCGGAGTGGACTATGCATTCGAGTGCATAGGTCTGAAAGCTACATGTGAACAAGCATGGTCGGCATCGAAGGTTGGCGGGACAACAGTTATTGTTGGAATGATGCCGCTTGGCGAAAAAATTGAAATTCCAGGACACGAAGTCTTCATGATGGAAAAGCGACTACAAGGCTCCATGATGGGATCAAACTCTTTCCGAGTGGATATGCCTAGATACGTCGATATGTATCTAGATGGTCGTTTAATGCTGGACGAAATGATTTCCAGCCACATTAAGCTTGACCAAATCAATGAAGGATATGAGCAAATGCGACAGCGAGTTGGAGCCCGAACAGTCGTAGATTTCAGCTAGAAAAATTTCTGGGAGAGGGCAATTGATGGACGTTGCGGGCAAGGTCGCTGTGGTGACAGGAGCGGCAAGTGGAATGGGACTGGCTATGGCAAATACTTTTGCCCTAGCAGGCATGAAAATTGTTCTTGCCGATATTGAAGCTGAACCCCTTGATGAGGTGGTTAGGGACCTCGTCAGCAACGGCCATGAGGCGGTAGGAGTATTAACCGACGTTTCGAAGTTAGAAGAAGTTGAAAAACTTGCCGATACAACACTTAGCCATTTCGGCGCAGCGCACGTTCTATGCAATAACGCAGGAGTGGGACTTGGAGCGCCAGTCGGTGGAACTTCCATGGCGGACTGGAAATGGACCTTAGATATCGATCTATGGGGGCCGATATATGGAGTCGAAACCTTTTTGCCAATTATGGAAAAACAAGGCGAAGGCCACATAAATTCGACTGCCTCTATGGCTGGACTATATGCGGGAGCGTCTCTCGGGGCATACAACGTAGCTAAACATGGAGTCGTCGCGTTAATGACTTCGCTAGAACGGGATTTACGCTGGCAGAACTCAAACGTTCATGCCTCAGTGCTCTGCCCGGGCCCAATCAACACAAACATTGTTGATAGTGAGCGAAACAGAGAACAAGAGGACGCCGCAAACCATGTTGCTTCTGAACAGGGCGACAAGTTTTGGAACTTCCTTACTAAGACTTTAGCTGGGGGTATGGACCCGGCTGAAGTAGGGCCCATGGTTCTAGACGCCGTGCTTAACGATAAATTTTGGATACTAAC
>DMOB01000080.1:0-4484 GCA_003452475.1 Acidimicrobiaceae bacterium
ATTGCACCACCATTAACATTGAGCTGGTTTACCATGTCGATTCCAAGTTCATCTGCCGAAGGTATTACCTGGGCAGCGAACGCTTCGTTGATTTCGACAAGATCAATGTCTTTTATAGTCATCCCGGCGCGAGCGAGCGCTTTCTTGATCGCTTCGATAGGTCCTAGCCCCATGATTTCAGGGTTGAGAGCTGAAACGGAACTAGAAATGATTCGCGCTAACGGCGTAATTCCGAGTTCTTCTGCCCTTTTCCGGCTCATGACAACTACGCCCGCAGCGCCGTCGTTTAATGGGCAAGCGTTAGCTGCGGTTACTCTTCCATCTGGTCTGAAGGCAGGCTTCATTTGGCTAACAGCCTCAAGAGTTACTCCAGCTCGAGGGCCGTCATCTTTGCTGATGACCGTGCCATCGGGCAGTTGGATGGGCGTAATGTCAAGTTCGAAGAAACCTCGATTAATAGCTGCTTCGGCTTTATGCTGGCTCATTACGCCGTACTCATCCATGGCTTCTCGGCTTACGCCTTTGAGCTCGGCTACGTTCTCAGCTGTCTCACCCATCGAGATGTATAAGTCGGCAAGTCCCTCGGCGGGAGTCCAAACGCCATGGCCGCCTTCAGAACGAACTTTACTTCTAGCTCCTGGTCCTTTAAAAATTGGGTTGGCTGTATCTGGCAGGCTATCGGAATTGCCTTTCGCGTAGCGGGAGACACACTCGACTCCAGCTGCGATAAAGGCGTCGCCTTCGCCAGCTTTGATAGCGTGCGCAGCCATGCGAATTGTTTGGAGAGAGGAAGAGCAGTAACGGTTTACGGTTGTTCCTGGGACATCTCCTAAGCCTGCGAGAACAGCTGTGGCGCGCCCAATATTGAACCCTTGCTCGCCGCCTGGCGAACCTGTTCCCATGATGAGATCTTCTATTTCTTCTTTAGGAAGTTCGGGAACCTTCTCAAGAAGCTTAGTTACAATTTGTGCGCTCATGTCATCTGGACGCATCTCTGTTAGTGAGCCTTTAAAGGCCCGACCGATAGGGCTTCTTGCTGTTGCCATTATCACCGGATCGGTTGCTGAATCGGTGCTCATTGTTGTCCCTTCATAAGAATTTAGCTGCGGCGGTTACGTTAGCCGCCGCGGCGGGCTAGATGTGCTTTTTGTATGAATAGGTTTTAACATTATTTAGAGTGATTCGCGCCGTTGACAGACTTCGGTGGCCAGAATATAGCGCCTAAGAAAATAGAAATAACGCGTTTTCACCGGCGTGTGAATAAGCGTGCTACAACGCAAGAAGATTTGAAAGATGAGCAGATGAGATTCGTGGCAGTGAAAATAATTTTGGTAGCTACGTTACTGGCAGCTTGTTCAGGCAGTAACGCAGATTCTGGAGCGCTTGGAGATAAGAGCGAAGAGTCTGAATCGGGGCATAGCCATTCTCATGAGCACGCAGCCGGAGCTGCTCATAGTCTCAATATTCCATTTGACTCTGAATTGATAGACGTTAAACATTCAGTTCAAATCATCAAAGGCGAAGTAGCAGGTGGTGTTCAAAGAGTTCGGGCTGAGTTAGGGGAAGTGGTTGCTTTCGCTGTCGCCTCTGACGCAGCAGAAATTCTACATCTCCATGGTTATGATCTTGTCGCAACAATCGAGCCGGGAATTTCTGCTGTGCTTGTTTTCGAAGCCTCAATTCCAGGACTCTTTGAGATCGAGTTGGAGAACGCAGGCCTGCTTATATCTAAAGTAGAAATTCGATGATGCTGCTCGCACATGGGATTGGAGCGAGGGGAGATCTCCCACTTTCTGTCGGGACTCTTGCAGTCGTGGCTGGAGTAGCAGTCTTCGTTTCGTTTGCTGCTCTACTAACAGGTTGGAAAGAGCCACGGTTTGCAGCAATAGCCGAGGGGCGTACTGTATTTGCTGTTAATCCCGGTGCAGTAATTTTTGTCACAAGTATAACAAGAACTCTCGGAGCGCTTGCTGTTGGGGTCTCACTGTGGTCTGCGCTTTTTGTAGAAGACAGCACGGTAGAAAATATTGCTCCCAGAATGGTCTATGTGCTTTTCTGGATTGTTATTCCTTTGAGTTCAGTTGTGTTTGGGGACTTGTGGCGTCTTTTCAGTCCATTCGAAGCGATCGCTTCTTTAACTAAGAAATTTAGACATGCCCGTCCGACTTCGAAGCAGTCCGGTTCGTTATATGGAGCAGCTTTTTTTCTTCTACTGTTTCTATGGCTAGAGCTATCTTTTCATCGGCCGGCCGGTCGGACACCACTGGCCATCATGCTTATCGTTTGGGTTGGGTGGTGCAGCCAAGGTGCTGTGCGAGGCGGAACAACGTGGTTAGGTAATAATGACCCGTTAGCTGTTCTGACCCGCCTCATGTCTTCTGTTTCTTGTTTCACAGTTCGAGCGAATCAGCTAATAGTTCGTAGGCCTATTGTTGGCTTAGCGGACGTCCCTACCCAACGTGGTCTTGCTGCTGTGGTGCTTGTGGTTCTTGGTGGCACTTCTTTCGATGGATTGTCGCGTACGGATTGGTGGACTTCGTTAATAAGCGGGAAATTGGAGTGGGCAAGAACGTTTGTTAACACCCTGGGTTTGTTATTTGTAACAGCGTTAATCATCTCTTTATTTCTCGGTGCGGTGCGAATGATGCAGCGTAAGGATGAGAATGAGGATCCAATGTTTGAGGATGGATTTGCTGTCTCTCTGGTTCCTGTCCTTGTGGGCTACGGCATAGCTCATTACTTTTCAATGGCTATTTTTGAAGGCCAGTTTTTGTTGATTCAGGCGAGTGATCCGTTTGGGCTTGGATGGGATCTTTTTGGTACGCGAACGAATTATGTCAACTATCGGATAGTGAGCTCAACGACGATCGCTGCCGTGCAAGCCTCAGGTATTATTGCTGGCCACGTAGCGGGCGTAGTTGTCGGGCATGATCGTGCGTTGGAGAGCCTTAAGAAAAGGGAAAGTTTGGCTGCTCAGCTACCTTTAGTTGCCTTGTTGGTAGCGCTTACTATTATCGCACTTTTACTACTTGTCGAAGCTTGAAGCGCTATTAAATGTAATTTGTAGAAGCTGATCTTAGGTTACTTCAAACAGTCTGAAGTGCTTTCCACACAGCTTGGGGAGTGCACGGCATGTCAATGTGCTCAATACCCAAGTGGCTCAGCGCATCGCAGACTGCATTGTGGGCAGCAGGAGTGGACCCAATAGTTCCAGACTCTCCGATTCCTTTGGCTCCGAGCGGGTTTCTTGGGCTAGCTGTCTCGGTGTTAGAGGTTTCGAAACTTGGTAGATCTGCTGCCGATGGCATTAGGTAATCCATCAGATTGGCAGTGACAGGGTTAGCGTCTTCATCGTATTGCACTTGCTCCCAGAGAGCTTGTGCAATGCCTTGCGCTATGCCCCCGTGCTGTTGACCGGTTACAAGCATAGGGTTGAGAATAGTGCCGCAGTCATCTACAGCGATATGACGAAGCAACTCCACTTCGCCGGTTTCCCTATCGACCTCTACAACTGCCACATGAGAGCCAAATGGGAACGTTGAATCGCCTTCGTCAAAGACGAGTTCGTGGTCAAGTCCGACATCCATGTCTGACGGGCGCACTGAGTTGTCGTCAACCGCTGCTGCAAGTTCTGCCCAGCTAACTGATTTGGCTGGTACTCCGGCCACTTGGAGAGCTCCTTCGCCGACGACAATATCGTCGGCGGAGGCTTCTAACATGTTCGCCGCTAGTTGCTTGCCTTTTTCGAGTACTACCTTGCTGGCTTCATATATGGCAGATCCTGCAGTTTGCAGCGATCTCGATCCCATTGTTCCGGCGCCCTGTTTAACTTCTTCAGTATCGGCATCTATATGAGTTACGTTTGCAGAGGGGATTCCGAGCATGTCTTCGACGATCATCGAGAATGCTGTGTCGTGTCCTTGTCCGTGGGAGCTTGTGCCGACCCGAATAGTAGCGGACCCGTCTGCATTGATTTCACATTTCCCGTATTCGGCGTGTAATCCCAGAGGGGCTGTTACTTCGACGTACGAGGCGAGTCCGATGCCGAGCATTTTATTGTCGTCGGCGGCTCGGCGTTTTGCCTGCTCTGCTCTAAGGCTGGTGTAATCAGAAGCCGCTAGCACAGCATCAAGACTTTTCTCGTGGTCTCCCGAGTCGTAGTTGGCTCCAGTGATTGTTGTCATTGGAAATTGATCAGGCTGTATATAGTTTTTTCTGCGAATTTCTGATGGGTCCATTCCTATTGCTTGGGCGGCCTTATCTAAGATTCGCTCAACCATCTGTGTCGCTTCAGGCCGTCCGGCTCCTCGGTAGGCAACGGTTGTTGTTGTGTTCGTTACTACTGAATGCGCCTGAAAGTGAATTGTAGGAATGTTGTAGACGGCTTGACTGAGGGTTTGGGTAAGCACTGGCAAGAAAGCTCCGATGCCAGGGTAGGCACCTGTTTCGGCAAGAACTCGAGCTCGTAGGCCTACGATCGTGCC
>DMOB01000030.1:0-3293 GCA_003452475.1 Acidimicrobiaceae bacterium
ATTGGCAAAAATCTTGTTTCAATGATGTGGGAAGGAGCTGGATTTGAAGTAATTGATTTGGGTATCAACACTGACGTCGATGAGTACATAGCGGCTCTTTTAGAGCATCAACCGGACATACTTGGATTGTCGGCGTTACTGACCACAACCATGCCTTATATGAAGGTAGTGATTGATACTTTGATCCAAAAAGACATGAGAGATGATTACATCATACTGGTAGGAGGAGCACCGCTGAATCAGGAATTTGGCGATGCGATAGGGGCAGATGCTTACTGTCGTGATGCTGCCGTGGCGTCCGAAACAGCTTTACACCTTGTTCAGGAAAAGTACAAGACGGCGTCTTGAAGACTCGGCGGTTATTGATAATTGCGTGTGGAGCGCTCGCCACGGAGTTGAAGGCAGTTGTCATGGTCAACTGTATTGACGGAGTAGATATTGAACATTTACCCTCAAGCCTTCACAACTCGCCTGATCTGATACCGGCTGCGGTCGAACGTAGGTCAGTGGCTGCGGGTAAAACTTATGATCACGTTCTAATTGGGTATGCCGACTGTGCCACAGGTGGTCGCTTAGATGAGGTCTGTCATCGATTCGATGTTGAGCGTTTGCCTGGAGCACATTGCTACGAGTTTTACGCAGGTAAAAGTGTATTTGCTGCCTTAGCTGAGGAAGAGCCCGGGACGTTCTATCTAACTGACTATTTAGCGGAAAACTTTCAACGGCTAGTGGTTGACGGGTTGAAAATACGAGAGCACCCCATGCTCAAACACTTGATTTTTAATAATTACACAAGAGTATTGTATTTGCCACAAACTTGTGACGAACTCATCCGCCAAGGGGCAGTGTTGACAGCGCAATTTGTGCAATTGCCATTAACGGTGCGGCCGGCGACTTATGGAGATCTTTCCGTTCGTATCAATAATTTTTCAAATTTCAATATAGAGCAATCAGTGAGGAGAGGTGATAGTGACTGAACACATTCGGCGACGAAAACGACACGAACTAGTTGTTATACGATGGCGTGACATTCCTGCTCAGGTCATTGCGACCACGGGAGAAAGCAAAGCCACGATTATCTTGCCAGGTCGGTTCCAAGATGCAATCGACAAAGCCGCCGGTAGAGGCAAGGTAACAGACGCGAACTCATATGTTGCGCAGTGGGATCGCGATGTATACCCCCTGCAAGATACTGATCTTGAACAAGAAGCAAAGGCCTTTGCTGAGGTGTTAGAAGCTGACTTTGATAATGAAAGGCTAGCTAGGTTGGTGGCTTCATCTGGCTATGAAGATTCAGTATGTTGAGACGTCAGCTAAGAGGCTTTGACTATGGGTACCCAAACCAATTTATGGATAGGCAATTGTGACTGACACTGTTATTAGCTCAGGAAGTCGAGAGGTTGTGATCGGCGCCGGTCGCCCTTTCGTAATGATTGGTGAGCGAATAAACCCGACCGGCAGGAAACTACTAGCTGCAGAAATGAAGGAAGGCAACTTCTCACGCGTCGCTGCAGATGCACTGGCACAAGTCGCGGCTGGTGCACATATGTTGGATGTAAATGCCGGTATTCCGCTTGCTGATGAGCCAGCGCTATTAGCCGCAGCTATAAAAACTGTCCAATCAGTTACTACAGCGCCATTGTCAATCGATTCGTCAATCATTGAAGCTCTTGAGGCTGGGCTAGCGGTGTACCAGGGCAAACCTCTAATTAACTCCGTTACAGGTGAAACTGATGTCTTGAACCGCATTCTTCCACTCGTTGCTAGATCAGGAGCGGCAGTTGTTGCTATCTCAAACGATGAGACAGGAATTAGCGAGGACCCTGACATCCGTTTCGAGGTGGCAAAGAAAATAGTTTTAGCTGCCAACGATTTTGGAATTCCGACTGCCGACGTGGTGGTCGACCCTTTAGTAATGCCAATCGGAGCTATGAGTACCGCCGGTAGACAAGTCCAAGCACTCGTGCGTCGCCTCAGTCAGGAGTTAAAAGTTAATACAACCTGTGGAGCGTCGAACGTCAGCTTCGGACTTCCTAATCGTCATATCGTAACCGGAACTTTTCTTGCGATCGCGATGGGTTCAGGGCTCACTTCAGCGATTATGAATCCCTTGCATCCCGAAGCTAAATCGGCAGTGATGGCAGCCGACGTTCTTCTTGGAAACGATTCGAATTGTGCCTCCTGGATAAAGCAATATAGGCCAGCGCAGAACGATTTACTGAACGGGGGGCGATCAAGGACAGGGCGCCGTTCTCGTCCGGATAGTCAATAGGCGATCATCGTGAATAGCCGAGTGATGTTTATACCTTCTGGACTAGCGGGAACATTTGACTCAAAACATACAGTTCTAGATGCTGCTCGGCAGTTGGGAGTTGACTTAGATAGCGTATGTGGAGGGCGCGGGGTCTGCGGCAAGTGCCAAGTGGTCCCGTCCTTTGGCAATTTTCCTAAGTGGGCTATTACTTCCACAGTTAGTTCTCTAAGCGAGGTCAATTCCACTGAAGAATTGTATTCGGGGCGTCGACCGCTAGAGCCGGACGGTCGCCTCGGCTGTCAGGCATTTATCCAAGGAAATCTTGTCGTCGAAGTGCCACCTGGAAGTCAGCTACACGGACCGATGGTCCGCAAGGAAGTTAATCTACGGACTATTGATTTGGACCCCGTAAGTACCGTCAGCGTGGTTGAAATAGATATCTCGGAGATTTCAGATCCTCTAGAGAGAAAAGACCTGCTGAGCGCTGCCCTTTTAGAACAATGGAAAATGGAAACGTCTAGCGTCTCGGATTACGCATTAAAGCAGCTTGGTGATCTGGAGAGGTCCGAAACAATTCTTTCAGTTGCACTTAGGCAGAACGGCAAAAATTCAATCGTAGTTGCGGTCTGGGCTGGTTTTGAAACAGAGTCATACGGTATAGCCATTGACCTTGGGTCGACTACGATTGCAGGGCACCTCTTAGAACTTTCAACTGGTGAAATTCGCGCTTCGCACGGCTTGATGAACCCCCAAATCCGACTCGGTGAAGACCTGATGAGCAGGGTCAGTTACGCAATGATGAATCCCGACGGCGGCAGGGCGCTTACTGACTTGGTAAGAGGAGCAATAAACGACTTGGTCGGAGAACTAGCCATAATTGCCCAGATTCCACTTAACAAAATCGTGGAATTGATACTGGTTGGTAATCCAGTAATGCACCATTTATTTCTGGGCTTGGATGCAACACCCTTGGGGCAAGCACCCTTCACATTGCAGATAGCTGAATCTGTTCTTGTAGAAGCAACCTCCCTCGAGTTGA
>DMOB01000097.1:0-2642 GCA_003452475.1 Acidimicrobiaceae bacterium
TCATCATTAACCCTTCTTATTTTTGCTTATTTACAAGGCCTATATCGAGCAGTTTAATCGATATGACCACCGAATTCTAACCACCTGGCCAGGTCAGCGCTGCACTCTCTCTTGACAACGTCATCGTAAGCGGCAATCTGCTCGCTGCTTAGCACTCCCTCCCAGCGTTTGTTCGTGCCCTTATGAAAGAAATTACTAGTATCTTTCCATGTGCCCTGAGTGGCACCCGGCGCCATCTTACCGGCATTAGATTTCATTGAGCTAAAGGAAACCGAATCTACGAGACTAGACCATATATCCTCATTCACAGGAATACCTAGATATTTTGAGATCCTTCTCATCTCGCGGTCCGTATCGTTGAGGAGGTCATTATAGTGCACCATTAATATGTTTGGCATATCGCGATAATCCCACCAAGTTTGCGCATGGCGGAAGTGAGACCAGAAAGGAAAACCATCGTTCTCCCAGTCAAAGGTTGGACGGGTCAACCATTCATCAAAGGCAGCTCCGACCGCATCAGAATCCTTGGGGGAATGCGCGAGAGCAGGTCCTTGTCTATCAGGGGCAGCGTTCAGAGCGTCAATAACCTCAGGATTCATGTTATGCCAATGATTCCACATAGACATAAAGACGTCTTTCCCGCCCCTTCCGACAAAGATATACTTTATTTCGTCAAAAAATCGTATGCCATCGAGAGGCAGGTGCGTCTTTATGTAACGTCTGTTCGATAAGCCTTCCAACTGCGCTAAAACATCCTCTACGGGACCAAAGTTTGCGTCCAACCACGGGCTAAGTTGGTCTTGGGGGACAGGCGGCTCTGTGGCTTGGAAAACAAGGGCTGAACATATGCCTTGCATCCAAGTAGTCCCCGCCTTATACGATGTCGCTATCACAATATCATCGTGCTTAGCTCTAAAGCCGTCCCAACGATTGCTGTCACATAGAGCACTTACATAGCGATGCTTAAATTTTGGTTTCACGTCAGACCGTTACCTCTTTCAATTATCAGTCATTAGATTTTTGCGAGGTTTATTAGCGTCGCAAAAGCAATAACCAGCGTCCTATATTTAACACGTTCGCAAGCGCTGAAGCAAAATACGTGACCGCCGCCGCTTTGAGAACGTTACGTATGTTCGGGAGTTGATCTTCGGCGACGTACTCACCCTCCATCAGTATAGGGAGAGCTTTATTAAAGCTCGCATCCCACTCTTCGGGTAAGATTATTAAATAAGCGAGAGCGCCAATCAGTTGAAGTAACAAACTGCAACCAACAGCCATGGCCATCGCGGAAGGAGATCTCAACACTAATCCCAATATCGGAAAAGACCACATTATTGCGATACCCACGCGATTCAGGGCATGCGCAGTCGGTAAGTATTTTTCCCGTAGCTCAAATATCTTTTCTTTTCGATGAAATTGAATCGCATGTCCCACCTCGTGAGCAGCCACAGCTATCGCGGTTAGCGACCTACCGTTAATATTGTCTGGACCAAGTCTTACAACTTGGTCTCGAGGATCAAAATGATCCCGAAAAGGTTCAGTCTCTTCGACCTTGATTCCGTCAAGCTTGAAGCGCTTTATTAGATGCTCTGCAAGCTCACCCCCAGTTCCGGGAAGACTATCTAACTCCTTTCCATTTTTGGACATGACATGCCTAACCCAAACAGAGGGCAAATAAACCAGTACTGCTAACACAACAGCAATAATCAGGAGAAACATATCAAGCGTCCAAGGGCTTCTTCAGATTTACATTTAGCTCAACCAAGTTTAAACGACTTTTTCACCGGAAAAATTATCTACATTGCGCTTCGGTACAATTTCGCATAGTCTTCCGCGGTAACTTGTTTGGGATTAGTCATTGTCGCCAAATCGCTAACCGCATGAGGAACCATATCCTTAATCAAGTCTTCAGAAAGACCCATCTCAGCAAGCCCGCTAGGCAAACCCAAGTCTGAGTTCAACTTTTCAATCTCTCGTGCTAGGTCTGCATCTGGCGCCAGTCCCATAGCCTGACGCAGACGCAGGTACGGGTCAGAGCATACACTTTCATTAAATCGCAAAACGGTGGGCAGTATTACGGCGTTCAGCGTGCCGTGATGAAGCTTGAGTTCCTTTATACGACCTGCTGCGTGACTCATTGAATGCACAGCGCCGAGCCCCTTTACAAACGCAAGAGCGCCCTCCGTTGAAGCCATCATCATTTCCCAACGCGCATTGCGATCACTCCCATCTTCCGCAGCGCGCCGAATATGTCGCCAACCTCGCCACAATCCATCGAGTCCGATTCCATCGGCTGGCGGGTTTGACGGCGAGGCAAGCACAGCCTCGATGCAATGTGTGATAGCGTCCATTCCCGTAGCCGCAGTCAGCCTCTGCGGTAAGCCTAAAGTCAGCTCAGGATCACAGATCGCCAGCTTGGGGAGAAACTGAGGATTAGCGAACGTAAGTTTGCGACCATCAGTCATGCTGATGACGAATCCCAGCGAAGCCTCACTACCAGTGCCTGCGGTGGTAGGGATAGCGATGAGCGGAGCTGTACCCTTAACCAGTTTATTACCGCCCTGCAAAGGATCGTACTGTGCCAGCGGTCCGCCACTCACCGCCATCAGCGCAACCGCTTTTCCTAGATCCATTGGTGATCC
>DMOB01000035.1:0-6573 GCA_003452475.1 Acidimicrobiaceae bacterium
ATCAGCGGCACCTAAAACCGCTATTGCTGTGAGTGTTGTCCCCTTCCCATGAAGACTGGGTTTATTCAGAGCTGTTTGATGTACAACTCGGTTTGCCTCGACGAATGCTGACTCAAAGTTTTCGAGGGAGTCATGTTTAGCGCTAGATAATGTTCGCACCGCAATATTTGCAGCGACTTCTCCGCCTTGGTGACCGCCCATTCCGTCAGCTACGGCGAACAGACCGGAATCTGTGTGCATTGCATCTTGATTAGTGGTTCTTACGCGACCTTGATCGGTGGCGGCGCCCCAGCTGAGGCTTAGGCGCCGTTTTCCTGATTCGTTCAAGACATTACCTCAAAGACCGTTGAGCCAACTTGGATCTGGTCACCTAGTTTCAAGGCGATAACTGTGTTTACTTTTTGGCGGTTTAAGTATGTGCCATTAGTTGACCCGAGGTCTTCGATAAGAAGACGTTCTTCTTGGCGAAAAATTCGAGCGTGAAGTTGCGAGGCATATGAGTCATCAATAGTTAGATGACACCCGGCTGCCCTTCCAATAGTTAATTCTTCGTCCAGATGATGGCGTGTTCCTCGCTGAGTTTCTGGGGTCCTAACTATTAGGGCATTGGGGTTTTTGGGTCTCTTTGAATTAAAAAGCTTGTTGTGCGTTAGCTCTGGAGATGGTCTTACTCCTTCCCAAATAGCTCTCAAGACCCTAAAAAAAAATAAGTAAATGAGAAGTAGTAAACAAATAGTTAGGAGCTGTATTAGCTGAGGAGACATATATTCAACTCACTTCGAGACGGAGTTGATGCTCACCAATCGTGATGATGTCGCCATCAATTAAGCGTTGGTTGTCGACTGCAATTCCATTAAGAAGAGTTCCGTTAGTAGAGCCAAGATCGACTAAAAATAGACCTTGGTCATCTAAACGTATTTCTGCATGGTGCCGGCTGACGTTTGATCCTTGAAGAATAATTCCACATTCATCTGCGCGTCCTAATAGTTGAGGAACTTTAATTTTTATTCTGGTGCCCTCTGCAGCGATCAGGTAACCCTTTTCCGCTGATGATCTCTGTCGGTATTCGCCTGACATTTCGAATTTACCTGCACGAAAATTAGGATTCGTAACGAAAGTAACTGAGACTGGACCGGAAAATCCGTAGTTGTATGTTTTTACGTGATCCCGCATTACTTCGATAATTTCTCTCCGAAGTGTTTCTTCTATGGGAGTGAACCGATGTCGATCTTCATGGGCGAGAGCATAAGTGAGATGGTTGGGCACAATCGTATATCCTCGTGTATCGATTGTTCTGCCCTCATCAAGAAGTTGCCCGACTTGGCGCCCTAATTCGACAGGTCGCAAATTGGACCTAAAGAAGCGAGAAAAAATTTTGTCGGCGGTATGGTTTAGCCGACGAAAAAAAGGTCTTACTCTCATCGTGTCACTTAGTCTAGGGCTAGTGGTGGCTGTGTGTGGTTGAGTAGCGGAAAGAGTACTGAGAATATGAACGTTGCGGAACCTGTTAAATGTGCAGTTAACCTAATGGAACTCACTAGCGCGAGTGGCGGAATTGGCAGACGCGCAGGCTTCAGGTGCCTGTGCCCGTAAGGGTGTGAGGGTTCAAGTCCCTCCTCGCGCACCAGAAATAAATCAGAAGCGCACCAGAGGGTAGGTATAACTTTCATGGCCCGAAATGAACGTAAAGCCAAGACTCGAACTTTTTCGAATGAAGAATTGAAAGCGGCATTATCTCAATTTAACCAAGGTGTTTCAGATACCCGCGAACATGAACGTTCGAGAAAGGCGATTGTAAAAGCGGAAAGAATTCGCAACGATGCTGCTGCAGAAGTGAAACGGCTCCTTGATATGGATGTACCGGCTCAAGAACGAGAGGCTGCAGAAAATAGTTATCGAGAGGCTCTGCAAACTTTGCAGAGATTAAGTAACTCGGGTGAGGAATTACCGATTGATGTACCTGGTGAAGTTACCGATGTTGAAGATGGTAAGCCTCTGGGTGATGTACCTGAGGTAATTGAAGAAACTACGTAAGGGGCAGAGTTTGTTCTCCCCAGGCACCTTCTAACTGTAATAAAAATTGCTTAGTAGCAATGCCTGCTGCAAAACCTGTTAGCGAGCCATTAGCTCCAATAACCCGATGACAAGGTAAAATTATGGAAATAGGATTCCGGCCGTTGGCAGATCCGACTGCTCTGGTAGCGGTCGGCCGATTAATTGAATCTGCTTGTTGTTGGTAAGTAATAGTTTTTCCATAAGGAATATTTGCTAATGACAACCATGTCGCGAGCTGGAATTCTGTTCCTCTTAGGTCTAGTGGAACATCAAATTCTTTTCTTTTACCCTGAAAATATTGTGTTATTTGCTCGGAAGTGGTTTTCAGAATGGGATGGTGATTACTACTTTCACAAGTGGGCGGAAGTTTTACGCGATTGGTATCATTCGGCCAAAGCACTGCTCGGAGACCAGTCTTGCTGGATATTAGTCGAAGCTGACCAATAGGGCTTTCCAAAAAGAGCTGGTAGAGCTGTTCGTTCATAGAGTATTTAAAATAATCGTATAGGACGAGAGCGACTTCATATTGACGGCTTTAGTTTTTGAGGGGTTATAACAACGAGTGTTTCCATTGATTTAAGTATGTTATCTCGCTCGCTTTTTTTCGCGGGGCTGGACTGAAATTATCTCCTTTGTAAAAAGCCACTGGTAATAAAGCACATTGCGTAACCGAGCTTGGTACTCCAAGGAGCTTGGCGATGGCTTCTTCATGAGCAAGATGAAAAGTTGTCCAAGCAGAGCCTACCCCTCTAGCCCTTGCCGCTAATTGAAAGCTCCATACACTAGGAAGAACGGACCCAAAATATCCAGCAACTGATCCAACTTCGTCTTCTCTGACTGGGGGCCTATCGAGTCGCAGTGGGATAACCATGGCCGGCACTTTGTGCATGTTTTCTATGAGATAAATAGAAGAATCAATTACTTTCGCAGCTCGCGAATCCGCGTGGGCTCCTTGGTTTGCCTGCAGGTATGGCAGACCGACAGACCTATATGCTTTGGCTATTTCATTCTTCAACTCTGGGTCTGTAACGATAAGCCATCTATTTCTTTCCAAGTTACCCCCGACTGGTGCGTGACCGGCGATTTCTATGCATTCCAGTAAAAGCTCATTTGGTACTGATCGTTCCAAGTTAAGTCTTTTGCGAACTTGTTTTGTTGTCGTCATTAACCGGTTAATCTCATCCAGATCAAAATCGGTCATTTAAACGAAGGCATTCCAGTGATTTCCTGGCCGAGGATAAGCCCATGGATCTCTTCGGTACCTTCATAAGTCATCACTGATTCCATGTTGTTTGCGTGACGCATAGGCGAATATTCAGTGCTGACTCCGTTAGCGCCCATCATTGCTCGTGCTGTGCGAGCTGCATCGATAGCTACCCGGCAGTTGTGTCGCTTGGCCATGGAAATGTGGAATGGGCGAAGAGTATTAGCTTCTTTTAGTTGGCCTAGGCGATTCGCTTGAAGATTTGCGTTAGTCATTTGGGTGAGCATGTCTGCGAACTTGATTTGATTGATCTGAAAACTTGCGAGAGGTTTGCCGAACTGTGGCCTATCTAGCTGGTATTCAAGTGCTGATCTGTAACAGCTTCGGGCAACTCCGACTGCTCCATAAGCGATTCCATATCTAGCTTCGCTTAAACAACTGAGAGGAGCGCCGATACTGATTGCGTCTGGCAATCTCATACTTTCCGGAACTTCCACGTCGGTCATATAAAATTCTCCGGTTATTGATGCTCGAAGAGAAAGTTTGTTTTCTATTTTTCGAGCTTCGAATCCTGGTGAGTCAGTTGGTACCAGAAATCCTCTGAAACCCTCGGCAGTGTTTGCCCAAACAATTGCTAACTGAGCGATGCCGGCATTGGTAATCCAACGCTTAGCGCCGTTGAGAACCCATTTATTTCCAACCTTGACTGCTCTTGTAGTCATCGATGAGGGGTCTGAACCATGATCAGGTTCGGTAAGTCCGAAGCATCCAATTATTTCCCCACTTGCCATGCGTGGGAGCCATTGTTGTTTCTGTTCTTCTGAGCCGTATTTCCATATTGGGAACATGCAGAGGGAGCCCTGGACTGATACAAAGCTTCGAAGGCCACTGTCGCCTGATTCAAGTTCTCGGCAGGCAATACCATAGGCAGAAGCAGAGGCACCGGCGCAACCGTAACCGTCTAAGTGCATCCCGAGCAAACCCATATCGGCGATGGTTGGGACAAGTTCCATAGGAAAAGTGCCAGCTTCGAAGTGCTCTGCGACAATGGGGTTAAATTCATTTTCAACAAAGCGTGAGACAGTATCTCGAATCATTATCTCGTCATCGCCGAGTGTTGAATCGAGGTCGTAGAAATCAGAAAGATCAGCCATACGATAAGTATTCCAAGTATCTGGGTGCGATCAAAGTCGAGTGCTAGAACCTTTTACATAGAGCTACTATTTTGTCGCAATTGGTCGCTGTTCATCATGACTCCACTGAGACCAGGAACCTGCATACAGCCGAGCTTTTCCTAGACCAGCGTATTCAATCGCTAAGAGGTTGTTGCAAGCACTTACACCAGAGCCGCAATAAACAACAGCGCTATTTTGATCTGAGATCCCGATTTCTGTGAAACGAGAATAAAGTTCTGCTGGTGAAAGAAACTTTCCCTCATCACTCGTGTTGTCGCCAAACGGTGCATTTACGGCCCCTGGTATATGACCCGCTCGGGGATCTACAGGTTCGTTTTTTCCAAAAAATCTATCTGGTGTTCTCGAATCTATGAGAACACCGACTTTGTTTGAACCGACGGCAGCTGCATCATCGGCTGTAGCTAAAAACTCAGACGGCCATTCGATAATTGGTCTAAACACTGGAAGACGACGAAAACTGCCGGTCTGCAATTGATGCGGGTATTTCGTGATGCCACCATCTAGTAGCGCTGCATCACAGCCTAAAGCTCGAAGCATCCAGACAAGTCGTCCTGCTGACATCCCATTCGTGTCGTCGTAAGCAACTACGGTGTCTGACTCCTTAATTCCCAGCGAGCCCATGCTCACAGCAAATGATGCAGCTGCTGGCATTGGGTGTCTTCCACCGCTGATTGTGGGTAATGTTGCTAAATGTTCATCAAGGTCAACGTAGATAGCACCAGGTAGATGACCGTTAAAATAAGCATCGCGTCCGGGGGTTCGATCTAAGTACCAACGGACATCGCATAAAATAATGTCTGGGCGGTTTGTCAGAACTTCTGGTCCGATGACGGGGGGAAGCATAGAGTGACTATTCATTGGCTGAACATTGTCATCCATTGTTGCTCAGAACTTGGCTTAAATACATAATTAAGCTCTCGAGTCAGACCCATCGTTGCTGAAGAATGGAATGAATATCGATGGCCAGGAAAAAGAACTGTGTCATCTGGAACTTTAGCGAGTGTGTGATGAAGGGAATGGAACATGGCTGAAGGGTCGCTTCCTGGTAGATCTGTGCGTCCGCAGCCTTCTAAAAAAAGTGTATCCCCAGCTACTAGAGTCCCTTCGACTAAAAAACATTGGCTACCTGGAGTGTGACCTGGCGTGTGAATTAGATCGATTGGAATCTCTCCCACCATTATGCGGTCACCTGGGTCATGAATCATGAGGTCAGTATCGCTCACGTCAGTTACTTTTTTTATTAACTGTGCTTCTGTTGCTTGAACGTGAATTTTTACGCCTTGTAGTTCTAGCAGTTCCCGAATACCTTCAATAGAGTGGCCCATCATTGACCCTCCAACATGGTCAGGGTGGTAATGAGTAGCTAGAACACCAGATAATTTCATCTCATCATTGGCGAGAACATCGAGTAAGTCCGCAACACCGTAAGCCGGATCTACAGCCACTGCATCTCCGGTTTCCCGATCTCCTATTAGATATACAAAGTTCGCCATTTGTTCTGCAAGTTGATTATCGACAGCGAAATCTCGGCCGGAGAGTAGCTGACGAAAGTAAAAACGGTCCGTTGACATACATTTCAGAATATCGTTGGTTCGGAAACTAGTCCTCTTGAATGAGACTCTTTCTTGATTGAGAGGGCATCATAGGAGTGATGGACTTTTTCGAAGGTGAGCTGATGTGAGGAATCGGATTCTTCGTTTCGCAACATATGCGGCAGTTGGCTCTATAACTGGGGCGATTATTTCGGTTGTTACTTTGGTGGCCGAAAAATTTTTATTAGAGGATATTTTAGAACGTGATCTTTGGCAGAAAGCGGCTGCCCCAGTAGTTGGTTTGTGGATAGCGATTTTGGTTCTACGTTGGGCAGATAGGGGCTCTCCTCTTTCGCCATCAACTTCTGAAGAATATATTCGCAGCTACCATTCGAAGTCTCAACTTTTGCGTCTCATTCACCTTCCATTTCGGATGTTAGGTGGAATCGCAACTGTTGGGATGGGCGGAGCTGTTGGTTTGGAAGGCCCGTCTATATACGCAGGAGCCACTGTTGGATCCGGGATCCAAAGGAAATTTAGTTGGTTGTTTGGAGACAAGGGAGGCCAAGCCTTACTTGTCGCTGGG
>DMOB01000201.1:0-4574 GCA_003452475.1 Acidimicrobiaceae bacterium
GGCATTCCTGAGCTTGGCGCTTTGTTCTCCTGCAATCGCGATGGAACTATGGTCGAAGGGTTCAATTCAGATATAAAATTTGAACGAACACAAACAATTATGAATGGTGCATCTCATTGCGATTTTCGATACTCGATCGACCCTGAACCTATTTCAGTACAGCTATCCAACAAGGAGTGAGCGCTCCTCCCCAAGATCTTTCTCGTGGATTACCAGCCGCCGGCCTTGCGATGGTCGGCTGGGCTGCATCCGGTGTCATTGCGAAAGGTATAGATGAGCTAGGCCCGCTCTCGGTTACTTTCTGGAGAATTTGGATTTATGCGATAATCGTCATAATTTTTCTCTATGCACGCGGAACGCCACTCAGGTTAAGTTCATTCAAATTTTCTTGGATGGGTGGAGTTGCGCTCGGCGCTGACATCATGCTTTTTTTCACCGCTTTGAGAATGACTACCGTCGCCAACGCCACAGTAATTGGGTCATGCCAGCCTATAATCATGCTTTTAATCGCTGGCAGGCTCTTCGGAGAACGTCCAAGGCGTCGTGATTGGGGCTTGGCGGTTGTCGCTCTCGTTGGAGTCGCAGTAGTCCTATTTGGTTCATCGGGTCTTCCAGAGTGGAGCCCGAGAGGTGATCTTCTCTCAATCGCTACGGTAATAGCTTGGACAAGTTACTTTGTTTTTTCGAAACGAAGTTCAGAACACATAGATTCGTCCCAATACACAGGCGCAAGCGCTCTCGTGTGTGCTCTTTTCGCCACACCTTTCGCCCTTTTTTCTGGGCAGCTGTTCGTTATGCCTTCTGCTAACGCCTGGACCTGGCTTGTGGTCTTGGCGATTGGTCCTGGGTTCGCTTCTCACATGCTGATGAACTGGTCTCTAGGAAGAATTCCTGCTTGGTTGGGGTCAACTTTGACTTTGGTAATACCCGTTACTTCGGGTTTACTTGCGTGGCTATTTCTCGGTGAGAACCTTGTTTTTTTACAATTCGTGGGGATGGCAATCGTTCTGGGCGCCTTAGCTTGTTTGGTTATGGGCCAATCTCACCGGGTAAGCAAGAACTAACTATTCCGCGAGTTTTGTGAGCCTATTTATCTTCCTTTCCAAAGTGGGGTTCGCTTTTCCGCGAAAGCTTTCGGTCCTTCTTTAGCATCATCACTTGCCATCATTTTCTGAACTGCTGGGTAGCTAAAATAAAATGCTTCTTTCAGCGGAAGATCAAGACCTCTGGTTGAAGCCTGCTTCGTAGCCTGGATTGATAATGGCGCCCCTAATAAAATGTCGTCGATTAGCTCATTAACGCTACTTTCTAACTGTTCGAAAGGCACGACCCGATTAACTAAACCAATCTCTAAAGCTCGCTTTGCTGTAAGCGAATTCCCAGTTAGCAGGTACTCCATCGCTAGTTTCAACGGAACCTGACGTGGAAGTCGATGGACTCCCCCGCCGCCGGCGTATATACCTCGACGGGGCTCAGGAAGCCCGAATAGAGCGTGGTCGGCCGCCACAACCAAATCACATGCCATAGCAACTTCGAATCCGCCCCCTAACGCGATACCATTCACTTGCCCTACTAACGGTTTCGGGTAATCGAATCGTTCTATGAGCTTTGTCACCTGAGACATGGTTTCAGCGTCTTCAGCTTTTTCTTCATCAGATGAGTTTTGGATTTTTGACAAATATTTTAGATCGCGACCCGCACAGAAGGCTTGCCTGCCGCTTCCAGTTATAACGACTATCGAGATGCCATCATCGTTAGCTGCGAAGTCAAGAAGGTCGCTCCATTCTTTATGTGCTGGAGTGTTTATCGCATTTCGGACTTCCGGCCTATTAATAGTGATTCGCACCACTTCTGGTCGAATCTCTTCATATAGAAAATACTGAGGCGTCCAAGGTAAAGATTGCATACCTATTTCCTAACACACCCCGACTTAGCTATCTCCGCTCTGCGCCAAACCAAGCATTGATGCAATGAATCGTTCGCCTTTCGTGCAGGCAGGCGCCGTGCCTTGTTCGATTACCGAAATAAAGTAACGCCAAAGACAGCGACGCCCTATTTTAAAACTTTGTTAACGCCGGTCTTCACATACCTAGCTGTTAACAAAATTGACAATGACAACCTACAGACATCGGAGGTGCTTAAGCCGCATTAAAGAACGACAGAAATCCAACGAAATTTTCTAACCACTTTCAGGCTTTTATTCATTTTTTCGACAGATTAGAGCCCTGACATGATGAACTGTCCATCATGGACACTGAACAAACTCGATCACTGATCGCTCGGTATTATAAAGCCTTAACTACTGGAGATTTGGAAACAGTCAAGGACTGCTTAGCAGAAGACATTGTGTGGCAGTTACCTCAAAGCGTCACCACGGTTCCGTCAGATGACAATCGTCAAGTATTTGGTGAAGAGGTTGCAGCTGAACTAGGCGGCCGGACCGTTAAAAACAACTTTGACCTATCTAAACCATTTAACCTTGAGATTCGTAACATCATTGTCGACGGTGAAATGGCCGTGGTCCAACAACGACTAATTGCCACAGCTAAAGCAACCGGAAGCGACTACGACAATCAATATTGTTGGGTCTACACCTGCGAAAATAACAAAATAGTCCGCATGGAGGAATACGCCGACACGCTCTACGCAGCGCGTTCCATGGGCCAAGACCTTAAGGACGAGCAATGATTGAACAAAATTTGGACCTCGCTACTGGCAGCGGAACAATGTCTACGTTCGTTACGCACCCTGAGACAGGTGGTCCATTCCCTGTGGTTCTATTTTTGATGGATGCTCCTGGTAAACGAGAAGAGCTTCATGATATGGCTCGGCGTATTAGCGCTAACGGATATTATGTGATGCTCCCAAACTTGTATTACCGCGACACAGCGTCTTTCACTGTCCATCGTGAAGACCCAGCTAGCGCTCAATACATGTACGAGCTTATGGGGAATCTGACTAACAGAATGGTCGCCGAAGATGTCGGGGACCTAATTAGATACGCGGAAGCGACCGAGGCTGCAGACGCCTCAGCCGTGGGTGTAACTGGGTACTGCATGAGTGGGCCTTTTGCTTTGTGGGTTGCCGCAGAGTTCCCAAATGCGATAAAGGCGGCAGCGACTATTCATGGGGTTCGCCTAGCAGTTGATGGCGAAGACTCGCCTCATTCTCGGGCTTCTGAAATCTCTGCTGAAGTGTTGGTTATGGCTGCTGAGAGAGATCATTACGTCGACAAACCGCACTTTGATCGACTCGTGGATGCGTTAGATACAGCCGGTGTACAACACACTTCTGAGTGGGTCATAGACGTTGACCACGGTTTCGTCTTCCCGCAGAGACCAGTGTTCAATAAATCGGCTGCTGAAAGACACTGGGAGTTACTTTCTTCATTGTTTAGCCGAACCTTAAGGAACAGTTAAATGTCAAAAATTATTCGGTCTGAATGCTCAAAAGTTGCTCTTCCTGACCCACCTGAAGTAGTTAACGCGAACCCGATTCATGATGAGAAAGCTGGCGGTTATGGTTATGCCGGACCGATTGTTGCAGGTATTCATACTTACGGCTGGATGGTTCCTGCGATTCTAGATGCAGCAGGCGATTCTTGGCTTTCACATGGTTGGGCGGACATCAAATTCCCCCGACCAGTATTTACTGGTGATGAGCTTCACACCGAAGTCATTCCTGACCCCTCAGACTCAGGCGTAGGAATTATCACGCAACGGGCCGTTAGTGACAACCGAATCACTATTGAAGGGACTATCGGTCTAGGTGATGGCCCCTGGAAGTCAGACTTTGTTTTGCCGACTTCTCGGAACCCAGTTGCTCCTGCAACCAAACCAACGTTCACCGGCCCCGACCAGATCCCAACCGATACAGACTACCCAGCGATGTCGGTACCCATTGGGCTTGAGGAACACAACGAATGGATGACTTCCAGAATTGTTGATGATGACTTTCGATGGCAGTCAGATGACCCGTCCGTCGCTCCTCTTGTCCATCCTTCATGGGCACCAGGGCAGATGACGCCCCTAATCCGCCACAGCTACAGGTTTCCTGCTGGCATTCATGCTTCTGGAAAGATTCAGCATTTGTCGGCGCACAGGGCTGGCGGTTCAGTAACAGTTGCAGGACGATGGAGAGGCGTCGAGTTGAGGAAAGGGAAACATTGGTCCACGACGGACGCTGTTTTTACTGACGATCAAGGCGTTGAGCTAAGCCATATTCGTCAGGTTGTCGTTATTTTGGATCCATTACCTCGCAGTTAGAAGCGCATTCTGTTGCGCTATGCACTAAAACTTTGTTCGCCGCGTTTGTTAAGGAGATCTCATGAGCGTTCAGAAGTTACTAATTGCTAACCGAGGAGAAATAGCCGTCCGCATTATCCGGGCTGCACGCGATTTAGGGATCAACTCCGTCGCTGTTTATAGCCAAGACGATGCCAAATCACTCCACGTAGCGATGGCAGACGCTGCGGTTCCTCTAGAAGGAACTGGAGCATCTGCTTATTTAGATATAAACCAAATTATCGAAAGTGCTTTGTCAGAAGGCTGCGATGCAATTCATCCTGGTTATGG
>DMOB01000201.1:4888-5160 GCA_003452475.1 Acidimicrobiaceae bacterium
ATTCATCCTGGTTATGGTTTTCTAGCTGAAAACGCTGATTTCGCAGCAGCTACAGAGGTAAACGGCCTGAAATTCATTGGGCCTTCATCTCAGCACCTAGCTCTTTTCGGAAATAAGACTGCCGCTCGTTCCTTGGCGACCGAACTCAACGTGCCTTTAGCCCCAGCCACGTCTGGCCCAACGACACTTGACAATGTTCAAGCATTCGCCGATGAGCATGGGGCAGTCATGATCAAAGCTATTGCCGGTGGCGGAGGCCGGGGTATGCGTCC
>DMOB01000201.1:5496-5768 GCA_003452475.1 Acidimicrobiaceae bacterium
GTCCGAGTCGGAGATGATCTGGCAGCTGCATATGAACGTTGTCAAAGCGAAGCAAAAGCTGCTTTCGGCAACGGAGACGTTTACGTAGAAAAACTTGTCGAAGCGGCGCGACACATTGAAATTCAGATCATTGGCGATGGTGATCAGGTCAGCCATTTAGGGGAGAGAGAATGCACTATTCAGCGGCAGAATCAAAAAATTATTGAGATAGCACCGTCTCCCACTCTTCCTGATGACACGCGCACCCTCTTAGCTAATGCCGCTGTCAAGAT
>DMOB01000071.1:0-4976 GCA_003452475.1 Acidimicrobiaceae bacterium
CAATGGGCCCAGGTCATTGCTGTCGAGATTCCAAATTGCTGCCGAGATAGCTCCAAGAATCAAACTCACTAGAAGGTTCACTATCGACGCCGACCAATATGCCGCACGTGTCGACCTTCCTCGAAAATCTCGGCCACGACTCCACATGTCAATGTAATGCTCTAAAATTCGTTTGTTGCTTGATTCCATCTTAAACCTCTCAGCCTTAGTCACATGGTAGCTCTGCTCAATGGGTTGCATCAAACAAACATCCTTCGATACTCAGAAAGTGCCGGTATCAACGAAGAGCCGGTGAAACCCTGTGTAGATGATTTGAGCCCAACTAGCGATGATGACATAAAGTTGCAACTACCACTCAGATATGGAGATTTCATTGTGACTGCTTTTGTAATTTTTCAGGGCGAGATAACGAATCCAGAGGACTATGAGACTTACAAGCCCTTAGCCGGCGCTTCGGTAGCGGCCCATGGTGGTACGTACTTGGTGCGCGGCGGAAAATTCGTTCATCTTGAGGGTGAGGCTCCGAGTTCCAGGACAGTAATTTTGGAATTCGATTCGATAGAAGCGGCATCGAGTTGGTATGAAAGTTCTGACTATGCGATAGCTAAGCCCATTCGCCAGAAGGCAAGCGAAGGTTCGTTGTACATAATCGAAGGATGAATCTTTGTATCTTCATGAGCTGGCAAATTGGGCATAACATCGAGTAGCTGCTCTCGAGTAAATTTCTTATTACTCTACCTTTCTATACAAATCTGAATACCAAAACAAGCTCTCCGCTAGCCGCATTAATGTCTACGCTGACCTCTCATTGGCGCAGGTAGCACCTACTTTCCATCAACCAAAGGAGTCCGATTGCTGCGGGACAGCAACGCTCACCCTTATTCTCACTGCATGTGAGCAGGCCTTTGAAACGCGCAAGCTGAAGCCCTACACAGCGGGCATATTCCAACAGTTTCAGAGGCAAGCTAAAAAAACCTCCAACGAAAGCTACTGCGCTTTGCTAGCTGTCTAACTAACTAACTTCTTCTCGAGATGCACTGTTTACTGATAGCTAAATGATTGTTTTGAAGATGCTTCTACTTACAGGAGAAATTCCGGAATGTTGCATCACTTTCTGAATTTCCGTATTTGAGTACATCGCTTCGGCAGCACTTTGCAATGCGTCGATATCATCAGTCCACGTCACGGCAACGTGCAAACCCGTTCGGTCTCCCCCAGCAACCATGTCTCCTAACATCTGACCATTTGCTCCAGAACTCATAGCTCCATAAAAAGCATCAGCATTAGATGCGTAAGTAGCATCATCGACCCCAGGCCCAGCAGCCATAAGAACCGAACCAAAGGCACCTTCATCAGATCCTCGTTGTTCTCGAATTTTGACCAAACTGCGTCCAATTAGCTCTACGCCAGCTTCACGAGCACTTGGCCCTGCAGCTGCATTTCCTGCACCTAATGCTGCGACAGAAGCAGAAACCGAATCGAAGTACATGGCAACCCCGATAAGGCCAGAGTCAGCACCACCTATAACAGTTTGGCTTACTCTAATTTTTGTGGCGCCATTGCCTTCAAGCGCCGGACGGGCAAGACTATTAAAAACTTCTAAAAACTTTTCGACGTCCACTGCCCTCAATCGATTAGCTACTACATAACTCATTTCTTTCCCCCTGTTTCACCGTAATCAATTCTTTACATAATGATTTGTAACGTAACAGAAAACAAAAGATCATGTTCTAGCTAACTGAAGGAGCTCTAGCAGTCATATGTCCTGGTCACCTCAGCCATACGACACATGGTTAGCACCACAACCACTTTATTTACGCTGCTGCCACTCCGCTGCACGCCGCTTTGCTACGATGTTTGCTCTATCTATAGCAGCAGCATCTAGATGCGGAATTAACGCGTCAACAACTTCCATTGCCTCAGCAGATTTTGCATCTGAGGTCGCAACAATCGCAAGCGTTAAGACTCCTGCCAATGCTTCTTCGAAATCTGCAGGTTCAGTGTCCATTATTCCTTTAATACGCGCTCATGGTCTCAGCTAATGTCATCATATCCTTCATCACGAGACCAGGTTATTGGTTAAATCGACCACACCTGTCAAGTGGCAAACCCAGGAATAGGACTTGTTTGTTGCGCATAGGGAAATTCGTCTACAAATCCTGACAGCATTCGAAACACCTCAGGGTCACAACAATCATCAGCCAGTTCCTGCGGGAAAAGGTTTTTAATATCGTCCTGAGGGAGGACCATGTAATGGCGAAAATAGTTAGCGATAGATAGGCGCATCCCAGGGCTCAATCGCGGAAAAGCTCCATGCCAAGTGGCGCCATGAAACACGATTAGTGATCCAGCAGGGGCTTCCAAAGGTACCGCTAGTTCAACTGCTTCAGGAAAACGCGGGGGCTCCATACGGCGATGTGATCCCGGTACGTAAGCCATGGCTCCATTCTCTTTTGTGTAATCCGTCAGACACCAGTTGGTATTCGCTGTGAGAGCATTACGGCCCCATGGGAGAGGTACCGCCATTTGGTCGCAGTGCAATCCAAGGTTACGTCCGTAACCGAACTCGCCTTGCCATTTGATGAAAGCATTGTGACTGCTGAAACGTGTCGCTTTGTTTCCAATCATGTGCCGAATCAGAGCCAACCCAACCGGGTTGATTGCGAGGTCGCGGAATAAACGATCACGGGCACAAAGCTGCTGGACAATAAATTGAGTTGGTTCTCCACTATCTCCACTAAATCGGGCGATAACGTTTTCATCTGGGCTCATAGTGAGTGGAATATCTGGTCCTGCGTTCAAGTCGAATCCGCATCCGACAATTTGTTCGGCTTCGCTCAGGAGATGATCACGAATAGCTTTTATTGTCTCAGGTTGCACACCAGTTCTCTCGGGCGGCACTACGCACAGGCCGTCAACTTCTAGCTGAAGGACAAAACTTTCTAGCCCGAGCTCTTGAACTTCCGAGCTCATACGGGTCTCTAACGCCGCTGCTTTCATAGCCTGAAACTAGTTGATCTGCTTCGAAGGTGCGTTCTTGCCTTCATAAAGTCGTTGATTGATCGTCGAAGCTCAGATCGTTAGCCCTCGACTTAAAGCAACTAATCAGTCATCTCAACAACGCATAACTCTTTATTCCCAGGATCTGTGCACGGCGGTCTTCGTAAATCTTGATGAACGCCGTTCAATGGTCTAGCGCTTTCAACTGAGAAAATTATCCCACCCTATTGGTATCGACCCTTTCGGTCCTATGACCACCAACTGGTTACCCTCAGGTGATTTTCCTCGGTCTGCTAAAGCGCGCAACTCCCAACTTCGCCCAACTAATTGAAATACCATCGGGATGCGAGGGGCTTCAGCAAGCCGGACGATGCCTTTTACCCGCTGAATATCTGAGGGTAAGTTCTCTATTAGGGTTTCAAGGTTCTCTCTCAGTATGGGTTGAGCTGATTCGTGAGTTCGTGACTCAAACTTTCCCATATGGCCAACAGTGCTAGCTGTTCGGAGTATTTCTCGACCGAACAAAAGATCAAGATCTGCCTTCGCTTTGTTCGCATAAACCAGAAGAGCATTTGGGTTTAACTCGCTTAATTCGATATTCACACTCGCCAACGTGTCACACAGATCGATTTTGTTAATCACGATTACGTCAGCTGCTCGTATTTGACTCGCAACCGTTTGCCCGATTAGCGGGTCAGCAATTTGTTCAATCAGCCTCTCTGAATCAGCTACTACGACTACAGCGTCAAGAGCTAAACCAGGACTATGTCCATGTGCGGCTATCGCGCTTGGGTCAGCCACCCCACTCGCTTCGATCACCAACCGGGTAGGTCTCGGTGAAAGAGATAGTACTGATTCCAATGCAGCAGCGAAACCGTCAACAAGAGAACAGCAGATACACCCATTCGTCAAACTAATAGTGTTTTCATTACTGGAATCGATCAGAGTTTCATCGATGTTAATTTCTCCGAAGTCGTTAACCATCACAGCGACGCGTTCGGAAGCTTCACGCAAAATATGATTGACAAGTGTGGTTTTGCCCGCTCCAAGATACCCACCGATGACTGACACTTCTATCAAGTCTTCAGAGAGCTTCATTTTGTCTTACTTCGAACTCGCAACGTGTGCAGTTCCTCCTACTACAGTGCCCCAGACCGCAATGTTCTTCAGTTCGTTGGGGCTGACTTCAAAGGGGTCTTTCTCTAGTACCGCAAAGTCAGCGAGTTTACCTGCTTCCAGAGAGCCAATATCGTGGTCTAACTTAAGTTGATGTGCTGCGCCGAGAGTGCATGCTTCAAGAGCTTTAGCAACACTTATCCGCTCTTCAGGGCCTAGTACTCTGCCAGAAGCTGTAAGGCGGTTCACAGCTGACCACGCCGCGTGTAGTTGACTCATCGGGGTAATCGGAGCGTCGCTGTGGACAGAAAAAACTACTCCTTCGCGCTCAGCAGTCGCGCATGCGTCCATTCGCGCCGCACGTTCTTCACCAACGGTGATAGCTGAGTGCTGGTCACCCCAGTAAAAGATATGGTTGCTAAAAATATTTGCGTTTATTCCGAGCGAGGCCATTTTTTTGTATTGGGCTGTCGTAGTCATCTGAGAGTGTTGGACTGTATGGCGGTGGTCCCACCGAGGGTGTCGTTGAAGAGCTAGGTCTACAGCATCAATGAAAACTTGTGTTGCTTCATCGCCATTGCAGTGACAATGAACTGTAAGGCCAGCTTCGTGGTAACCGCTAACGATGTCGGCGAGTTGTTCGGGGGGAATCAGCCACAATCCATTTCCCGGGTGACCCGGTGGCGGATTAACATAATGAGGCCATGAAATACGGGCAGTAAAACCCTGAATGGACCCATCAAGGACCAGCTTCACTACCCCGAACCTCAGCTTGGCAGTTTCTTCTTCGTCACGCAGCCTCACTGCAAGAGACACTATTGGGTTTGAGTTTTTTTTGTTTGAGTTCGAATCGGAGTGTC
>DMOB01000290.1:0-3945 GCA_003452475.1 Acidimicrobiaceae bacterium
GATCGCTATCAGATCTGAGATTCGTAAAATTGAAGAGGGGTTCTGGCCGAAAGATGACAATCCGTTGATAAATGCTCCTCACCCCGCAGAGGATCTGCTCGGTGACCATTGGGATCATGCCTACACTCGTGCAGAAGCGGCGTATCCTTTGGATGAACTTAGGTCCAATAAGTACTGGCCGCCTGTTGGACGCATTGATGGAGTCTTTGGCGATAGAAATTTAGTTTGCAGTTGCCCGGACCCCAGAGCCTTCGAAGAGCTTGCACCCAACCTAGAACGAAGCTTCTCTGACAAGACAGACTCTGTCGGTGTAAATTAGTAACGCCCCACGCTCCTCACCTCAAATTCTCACAGAACCAGGTTTTCTTAATTTGAGTTATAAATGTCTTCATAGATCGGTCGAGATATGGTTGTGCCAAAAACTTTAGCTTTTGAAATGAACCCAGATGAAACAGTCGACGATATTCCTGACTACTACAAGTTGCTTGAATGGACTGCCGCCGAGACTCGCGAACTAACTGAGCAACAACTTGATTACGATGATCTTTCTCCAGAGAAGGAATGGATGTGGTGGTCGTGTCGTCGCCAAGTCTCTCACATGTGCTGGGATGCTTTAGTCTTTCCGAAGAAGCGTTGCGGAGCGCTCCTCTGGCCTGACCAAGACCCCCCGAACATTATTGATTGGCCATCTCACCAGTTTGGCAAACGAGCAAAATTCGATCGGGTTCTCGACGAAGATTTATTTTGGGCATTACCAACATTACTTCTGAAACTTGAAGTCGGGATTAGTTGGCTAGACCGGGTCATGACGGAAAATGATGGCAAGGATTTAAGACTGATGCTTGAGACTGTGACTGCTTCGGCTTTCTGGAAGTACGTCATAAGCACACTCCCGCGAGGTGCCCGATTTAACGAAGAGAATAAAACTATTACCTATACTTTAGAAGCATCTTTATGGATGGTGTTCTACGAGATTCTTTCTCACATACGTTCGATACAGCGACTCAAATCTCATCAAGGTTTAAGCCCGGTAATCGAGTTGCCTAAGGTCGGCTACTTGACGCTACCTTACTACTGGGGCGACACGAACGATAATGGACCAAGTCAGGACCGATTATGAAACCAAAAATTATTCTCGATTGCGATCCAGGCCACGATGACGCAGTTGCGATGATGTTAGCTGGACGCACTACAGAAATAATTGGTGTAACAACAGTTTCCGGAAATGCTCCGCTATCGATAACAACTGACAACGCGCTCATAATGACCGAACTTTTACAGCTCGATGTCCCAGTGCACGCCGGTGCTCATCGCCCTCTAATAGTTAAACCTTCCCATGCCGAAGAAGTTCATGGAAAAACAGGTCTTGATGGTCCAAAGCGGCCAGCTATAACTCGCGAAGTTTCGAGCAACAATGCAGTTGAGTTCATTATCTCCAGCATCCGCGAACAAGATGACGTTTGGCTCGTTCCTATTGGACCACTTACCAATATCGCTCTCGCTGTAGCTCAAGCACCAGATATTGTGGAGAAGGTCGCTGGAGTCTCGATAATGGGGGGCAGCACCGACCGGGGAAATGTCACCTCGAAAGGTGAATTCAATATATGGGCAGACCCGGACGCGGCAGCCATTGTTTTTGATGCAGGATTTAAAGACCTTAGAATGGCAGGCCTCAACCTAACTCATCAACTCGGTATCGATGACGAGGTGATATCGCAGTTAGCTAAAGTCGGTAATAATACTGCGAATTTCATAGCTGACTTATTCAGGTTTTATTTAGACGCCTACAAAGAAAGAACCAAGGGCGAGGTTGCTCCGCTTCATGACCCTTGCGCTGTCTTAGCCATCACACATCCGGATCTCATACAGTTCCAAAAGAAGAATGTACAAGTTGAGACTCGAGGAATTCACACTAGAGGTATGACTGTCATCGATGATCGAGAATACAGCCCAGCAACATTAAACTGCGACGTAGAATACGTCATCGATAGGGATGCAGCTTTGCGCGTCATTATCGATGCTATTTCTACTTATGAATGATGTTTGGCTCTTAATCGTTCGGTATGAGATAGCCGGACGATCTGACCTTGAGTTGCGTCGAGGGCTACTTTCAAAATCGCCCGTCTAATTCACTTTTCCAATATTACGAATGGCACACGAGCGACTTACCTGTACGATCTCGTCAGCCGGAGGTACTGTATGAATATGTCTCCTATTCGCCTAACGCAATACAGCCACGGCGCTGGTTGAGCTTGCAAACTCGGTCCGGATGACCTGGCGCACGTGTTGCGTCATCTACCTCTCTCACAACACCCGAGTCTTCTCGTCGGGTCTGAAACTAGCGATGATGCCGCTGTTTGGCGATTAAAAAACGGAAGCTGCATAGCCTCGACTACTGATTTTTTTGCTCCTATTGTCGACGATGCGAGAACCTGGGGGCGTATCGCTGCGGTAAATGCCGTGAGTGATATATATGCGATGGGCGGGACTCCTATATTTGCGTTGAATCTAGTGTCTTGGCCAAAAGATGTTCTTCCGTTAGATCTCTTATCAGAGGTTCTGCTTGGTGGCAATGACGCCGCAGTAGAAGGTGACTGGGTTATTGCTGGGGGCCATACAGTTGATGGACCAGAGCCCATGTATGGACTTGCTGTCACAGGAGAAATAGACGCGAACACTATGCTCACCAACGCGGGAGGATTACCAAAACAAGCGTTAGTACTGACGAAGCCAATAGGAACAGGGCTGTTGGCTACAGCTGTCAAAAACTCGCCGGTGAGCGCGACGCAGCCTGGCGGTGCACTCGCAGCGATGTACGAAATTGGGGTGAACGAAATGTGCAGACTAAACGCTGCTGCAAGCTCAATCGCTCTAGCTGTTGGGGCATCTAGCGCAACTGATGTGACAGGCTTCGGCTTGCTCGGTCACCTTGCAGAAATGGCTACTGCTAGTGGCTTGTCTGCGTCCATTAACATGTCCCAAATTCCTCTTCTGCCTAATGTCAAAGATCTGATAGATCAAGGCTTCGTGGCCGGCGGTAGCGTTCGAAACTTAGACTTCCTAGAAAGTTCCGTATCAGGAGGAACTCCCAGCCAACGTCTACTTCTTGCTGATGCGCAAACATCAGGAGGGTTACTTTTTTCTTGTGACGAGCCAGCCGCTGAAGAAGCATTGCAAGCCCTAAGCGAAACTGGACACACTGCCGCGATCATTGGAGTGCTTGATCATGGTACTCCAGGTCATATTACGATCAACAGTTAAAAGTCTTCATTACTGCAATGCATAGCAACGATGAGACCCTCTACGACATACTTGGAGTGCCTTCCGACGCAGATCAAGCTTTGATTAAAAAGGCCTACAGAGATCGAGCCTTGGCGAACCACCCAGATCATCACCCTGATGAAAGCCGTCGAATGAGAGAAATAAATTATGCGTGGAGCGTTCTTCGGGACCAAGAAACGCGTTCTCTCTATGATCTCAGTTTGTTCAAGGATCGTCTCCCCCGCTTGTCTCCCACCATCAAGCGACAGGAAAATGACTCCCTTACCTCGCAAAAAAGAGCTGTTTGGGCTAAATGTCATGCTCTGACTGAGGAAGCACTTACCAGCGCCATTCACAAACTTGCTACCCGAAACCGAATTGCACCAAGCGAATACGCTCAATTCGCCCGCAATATTTTGCAGTCGGTAGATGATGGTGCCTCCACCAATTACGATCAAGCTGCTCTACTAGCTAGTGAACCTCTAAATGTTTCTCTAGCAATGGGCTTATTAGGTATCCAAAAACACGCAGAAAAATTTGTACTTTATGCAAATAAAAACAGTCCGACGGTAGACCACATTCTCGAGGCAGCGCTTCTCGACAGAGCGTGGGATATCCTAGCTCATGGCTTAGAGCGCGAGACTGAGATTGAATTAGGTGGAAATCCCAGAATGTTAAAGCATC
>DMOB01000255.1:0-3111 GCA_003452475.1 Acidimicrobiaceae bacterium
GTGCATGTCTCAACGAGTTCGAGACACCGGCCAACAACTACTTGGCATGCTCGCCGCCGGTGCCACTCTGATAGCTGTCGCGGGTATGGCAGTCGACTCAACCCTAAGAGCGGGACTATCGATTCAAGCAGAGAACATGTCCCCTGAATCAATGAAAACCATGCACGCCATATGGGACGCTTTCTTCTGGCCAATGCACGCAGGCATGGCAACCCTCGTATTAACGATTGGGCTTGCAGCCCTAAGTAGTGGGCTGCTGCCAAAGTGGTTGGGCTGGATTGGTGTTGTTGCTTTTGTTGTAGCGATGATTCCCGCACCAACAATGTTCGTCGGGATCATCCTCTCCTTGCTCTTCATGGTCATTACAGCACTCATGATGACCTTCGGTAAAAACACAATTGCTGCGGCTAGTTAGCAACCTTCAGGACCAAATGGTCCTTTAAGTACCCAGTAACTCCAGCGCTTCCGACAGCTCCCAGTTCCTTTTGCTAGATGGATTCATAATTCACCTAATTTGCAGAAAGAGTGCCTCAACGAGCGGTATTGCAGAACTAATATGTTCTTGTGATGGGTGGAAGCAGCGCTCCTTGGTCTATTAAGCTTCCCCGAATGGATCACTACGTCACCGAAGAAGATCGTGCGGCCTGTGCCAGAGACGGCGCAGTCGCCCTCCGGGGTGTCGTCGACGGCGATTGGTTAAAAGTCCTGGAGGCAGGAATCGAGCGAGATATCAATCAACCGGGCCCGTTTGTGCACGGATATGTTCCGGACAACGGAATCGGACGGTTTCACGGGAACATTCGAATGTGGGAAACCGATTCAGAAATGGGAAGATTTTGCACTAACGGGCCTCTCGTCTCCCTGGCAGCCCAGTTTTTTCAATCATCAAAAGTCAACCTGTTTTATGACCAGCTCTTCGTTAAAGAACCGGGGACTGAGAATCGGACTCGTTGGCACAACGACCTGCCCTATTGGCCGCTGAGAGGCAGTCAAGTTATGTCGTTCTGGGTTGCCTTAGATGCGGTCACCATCGAAAGCGGCGGGCTCGAATTCGTTAGGGGGTCACACCTTTGGGACATCTGGTATCAGCCGGAGACCTTCGGAAAAACATCTGGCCATGGTGAGTATGAGCGAAACCCCGACTACATCGACATACCTGACATCGAAGCGACTCGCGATGAGTACGAAGTCATTTCTTGGGATCTTGAACCTGGTGACGTTTACGCGTTCCATGCGATGACGGTTCACGGAGCCGGAGGCAATTTACGTTCTGATGTGCGCCGTCGCGGCTACACGGTTCGATACTGCGGAGACGATGCGGTGTATGACTCTCGCAAGGGGACCCAAGGTCATCTTCGATCGGATCAACACAACGATGGCGATTCACTTGATAGCGATCAATACCCCTTGGTATGGGAGTCGAACTAATATTTTTTTATGCAAGAATAGGAGATTAGATGGAAGAATTGAGCAGCAGAACCAAACACGAACCTACGACGTTAAACATTATTTAGTGGTGGGGGAGCCTACTGGTAGCGCATAACCTTGATTATGCGCTAGTCAAAATGGGGGAGTGTCATAGACAAAACGGCCCCTGTCATATGACACATTGGGGTTGTCATATGACATGTCATACCTACTTGATGACCTCCCATTCGATGTCACCGGTTTCACTTAGAACCGTTACCTCCAGCTCGAAAGGCCCATCGTCGTCGGTGGCATCGCATGTGAATGAGTAACCCTTCTCCGCTGGGACGGTTTGGTCCCCGCAGTTAACTGCAGATTCAACCTCGAATTCCGCCACCAGCCACGATTCGATCTTCGTCTCCACATCCTCGACCACGATCGTCCCTGTTGTTCCGCAGGAAGAGAGGGCCAAACCCGCCATCATCAGGACTACAAAAAAGTTTTTCATGCTCCCATCTGATCATACGGAGCTTCATAGCGGGTGCATGCTTCAACCACTACTCAAAACAGCGGTTTCAGTCAACCCTAAGACAATCAACTCCCGTCGACGTCATCACCCTCAGGCGCAGTTGCCCCACCATCCAACACAGCGTCCATACAACTAATATTACGTTGGCTCTGATCTGTAGGTGCTTATCTATACATGTGAACTCGATGCCTGGGGCACCCTCAACACGGGTAGTGCCGTTTCGTCTAGAGTTGTAAGGGTTCGTTTCAAGGGGTGTTTAGGTGTCTGAGAATCTGCAAAAATTTATTGGTATCGCAGTGATGGCCGTGATCGTCGTTGTTGGCGTTGTAGCAACGAATAATGATGATTCTGATTTCGATAGGACTAGGAACGCTGCTTTCGTCAAACTTGGAGACATCAAGGGCGTAGTCGAAGATGATGGTGCCGCATCTGAATTCATCAAAATTGGAGACATTAAGGGCGAAGTCAAACTTGGTGGGCAAGAGGGTGAAGCGGTGGTTAAAGAAAGTCGCATCGAATCGGCTTTTGAATCGAAGCGTGGCGACGTCACCGCTTTAGGTGGAGACTCTGTGGCAAGCGTCATCGTTGGCGACAACCACTTCCGTGGTGTCGGCGATGCTGTGTCTGCGCTCAAGAAGCTTGCCGCTGGTGCGGATTCTTTGATGGTGGAGAACAAAAAACTTGGAGTTCGTGGGCCTCTCAGTAAAGTTGTTAATTCTGATACGCCAACGCTCATGCTGCAGACCGATGACGGCCTCACCTTGGGTCCACTCGGGGGTGAGGGAGTTTTCATTCACATAGAAAATGATTGGCTGAGTAGCGTGGATACAAGTGAGTACACCGAACCCGAATGGACTTACTTGAGAGAATCGCTTTTCGAGGCCAGTGAAAACTTGCAACGAATAGCTAAAGAATTAGATATCTGGACTACTGGTGGAACCACTAACTAAAAATAGGGTCAATGCCTGAACTTGACTTTTGTGTAGAGTAGAGGCTTCAGTTGGTCTTGCTCAGCGATTCGTTTATCTAGCGTTTTTTATCTTCGAGTTTGAAATCAGAGGCTCGGTTATCGGATTCGGAATCGAAAGATGCAGGATCATCTTTTTTCGGTGTTTCGCTTTTGCTGTCTCCGAGTTTGAAATCAGATGCTCCTTTGTTTGAGTCTGTGGTTTCTT
>DMOB01000210.1:0-5033 GCA_003452475.1 Acidimicrobiaceae bacterium
CGAGAGACATTCAATATGGAGCGGTACTGCAGATAGTGGGCTGGATGTTAGTCGTGCGGTTTGCGATGCGCAGACCACGAACTTACTCCAAAGATCTAATACCACTGGCGAATGAAACAACACAGCCGGGGCAAGTTCAGTGAAGCTACTTTCGATAGGAGCTCGCGCAATGCTACCGCTACTTCTGGTTGCGGGTGTCTCTTACGACATCAGCGTGACAGAATCCGATGAGAAGTTCGAGGCGCAAATAGAAGACTTCATTGCTGAGCCAGCAGTTGATCAAAAAAATACTCTGACGTCAACGTGGTTCTGCCCAGCAGTGCATTTAAGACGTATTAATCAAAAAGGAATTGAGGCGACGGCTGATTTGACAATAACGAATTTTAGTAGCGAGCCAGTTCGTGTTGCTGTTGAACTAGTTTCGACTACTAGTGCTAATGAGTTCAAGGTACTTGAAGTTCCGGGGTTTCAAATGCGCCAGATAGACATTGGCGATATTCTCGGTGAGGAATTAGTTTCAGCTTTAGTTGAAGCTTCTGCTGGTGCTGTGGCGGTGAGCAGAAAATTCACCTCGGAATTCGGGACAGATGAGTCAGCGTGCACGAACGTGTTAGCGGAATCGCTTTTTGCGCTGGGTGGCTCAACCCAACAGGGAGATGTCAACGAAATTGTTCTGTATAACCCACTTTCGAGTGATGCAATCGTTGACTTTCAGTTCGCAACAGAGGCAGAGACGGGCATTTTCTCTGTTCCGGAGCTAGAAGGGGTAGTTGTGCCAGCGGGTGGCAACTACAGAGTAGATGTTGGAGAGGTAGTCCGGCGCAGGGAAACAGTAGCTACATGGGTAAAGACACGCGTCGGCAAAGTCGTTGCTGATTATTTCCAAACTTTTGATGGGACAGATAATGATCGTGGATTTTCCACAGGTCTAGCGGGAAGTAACGAAGCATTGAGATGGAGTCATTCTTTAGAAGCATTCGACCCGGTTAAAAGCAGCTATCTGCAAGTTTACAACCCGACAGAACTAGTGGCGGAAATTACTGTAAGTTCGGGTAATTCTGAAGGGCGAACTGATGGGCGTGATTATTTAGTTGGACCCTTCGATATTCTTACTTTGCCTATTTCTAAAGAATCGCCGGCGGCAGGGTCAGTTGATGTTGCACTGGATGACAACGTTCTGATTGTTGAGTCGCCTTCAGGGGTTCCAGTTGTATCAGGTCTCATAACTTCACTCAAAGAAATTATTGAGCCTCATTCAGCTGGTAACCAAACCGAGGAGGAACTAGGTAAACGAGCATTGTTCGTGGAGAGGACTATTTCTTTGGGCACTTCAGTGCCAAGACTGAGGTGGGCGGTAGTGCTTTCTCCTTGGGAAAATTCAAACACTCATATCACGGTCAGTAATTTGTCTGGAAATAATACTCAAGTAAAAATTGAAGATGTTGGTGGCAAGGAAATTGATGGCGGTTTGCTAGAGGCGAACTCGACCGTTCGACTTGTATACGGTTATGTTTCTGCTGCGTTGTTAGTGTCTGCAAAAGATGAAATATTGATAGATGTGATCCGAGAATCGAAGAGTGAGAAATTATTGAGTTCGAGTCCAAAGTTGGGGTTTTGAAGTAAGGTAGGATATTTGATGGTACGACTACTTATAGCTTTTACTCTTATTCTGATATCCGTCAGCATCGCAGTAATCGTGGAACGGCGAAAGGTAGAGAATCCCTTTTCGGTTAAGCGTAATCAACTCCCAACTTTGGTTCCGCCGCAAGACTTTGGGCTTGAACCAGAGGCTGCAATAATAGTCTTTACCGAATCGACCTGTAGGAGCTGTTCGGCGGTTCTGGCTTTGTTGCGTGGCCCAGCTGGAGCGAATGTGACTGTTGCTGAAGTGGAATATGGGGAGAATCTAGATCTTCATAGAAAGTATGGAATTGATACTGTTCCGACAACGGTTTTAGTTGAACGAGATGGGAATGTCGTTGAGGGTTGGATTGGAAAGATCGAAGTGGGGGAACTAGCCCGGGCTTTAGCTCTAGTCGTTTAGTTGGTATTTTCAATCTCGGGAAATGATATAGGAGAGACTAGAGCTCTGGGCCTAAAGTGTCTAGGTCTGCACTTAGACCCTCCGCTAGATCGGGTGTAGGCTCAGGAATCAACTTAGCGATATCGTTCCCATCAATGGTCTCTTTGTCAAGAAGAGCAGCTGCAATGCGATCAAGAGCGCTTCGATTCTCTACCAAAGTTTTTTTAGCTCGATGCTCTTGCTCAACTAGGATTCGCTGAACCTCTTCATCGATGATGCGGGCGGTATCTTCGCTGTATTCTCTTCCGCTCATTAGATCATCGCCAAGAAAAATTTGAGCGTTGGAGCCCCAAGCTCTCGGTCCGACTCGTTCGCTCATGCCCCACTCTGTCACCATTTTTCGAGCCAACTCTGTGCCTTGCATTAGATCGTTGGATGCTCCAGTTGAGATCACCCCGAATACGTTATCTTCAGCCATTCTTCCACCGAATAGAACCGCCAATCTGTCCTCTATATATTCTTTTGTGTATGCGTGGCGTTCCTCAGGGAGCTGCATTGTTACTCCTAAAGCTTGACCTGTAGGCAAAATGGTTACTTTGTGGACTGGGTCGGCATGGGGTAAAAGCGTGGCTACCAAAGCATGACCTGCTTCGTGGTACGCAGTCGCAGTTTTCTCCTCATCGGACATAGCTACAGATTCTCTGCGTTGGCCAATTATGACTCTGTCACGCGCCGCTTCAAGATCCTCTTGCTTGACTTGTGTTGAGTCTCTGCGAACGGCATGCAAGGCTGCTTCATTAATTAAATTTGCTAAATCTGCTCCGCTCATACCCGGTGTGCCTTTGGCCATAGCTTCGAAGTCGATAGCGGTGTCAACTTTTTTGCTGTCTGCATGCACTTTTAAGATCGAGAGCCGTTCGCTATATTCAGGAAGCGGAACAATGACTTGCCGATCGAATCTCCCTGGGCGAAGCAAAGCAGGGTCTAAAACATCTGGTCTGTTAGTAGCTGCCATCATGACGATGCCTTCTGTAGCCTCGAAACCGTCCATTTCTGCGAGCATCTGATTTAAGGTCTGCTCACGTTCATCGTTGCCACCGCCTAGCCCTGCGCCTCGTTTCCTGCCGATTGAGTCAATTTCATCAATAAAAATAATAGCGCTGCCTAATTTTTTTGCAGTTTGGAACAAATCTCTGACCCTGCTCGCTCCTACTCCAACGAACATTTCCATAAAATCTGAACCAGTTACAGAAAGAAAAGGCACCCCAGCTTCTCCTGCAACAGCTCTTGCTATCAAGGTTTTGCCAGTGCCGGGCGGCCCAACCAATAGAACACCCTTTGGTATTCGTGCACCAATCTCTGTGAAACGTTCAGGCTCTTTCAAGAAGTCAACAATTTCTGTTATCTCTTGTTTCACTCCTTCGTAGCCGGCGATATCGCTAAATCCGGTATCAGGCCGTTCGGTTGTATAGGTCTTAGCCTTGCTCTTGCCGATTGACATGATGCCTGACATCTGTCCTTGCGCTCGCCGTTGCATCCACCAGAAAAGACCGATTATTAAGGCAAATGGAAGAAATAGCGGTAGTAAGTTCAGTATTGGATTTGAGCTTTCAGTCTTGAATTGAACGTCAACGTTGCGATCTCTAAGAAGTTCGAGATCGACATCGGGTAGTTCGACCGGACCTTTCGTGGTGAATAGATCGCCGTCTAGGAGCTCACCTTGGATGGTTCCGGTCTCGTTGGTTACTTCAACCGAGTTAACGGTTCCCGCGCTGACTTCAGCAATAAACACGCTGTAGTCGAGACTCTTGCGGTCCTCGCGATTAAGTATCCCAGGGAGAAGGATTGAAGCGAGAATAAGTGAGAGTAAAATCCAAAGAGACCAACGGGGCCAACCTTCTCGGCCTTTACGGCGTTCGCTGGTACCAGTTTCAGGGGCGTCGGAAGCCATTTGGATATGCTACGTCGGCATGAGCTTGAAACCGATGCCGAAATGAGAAGGAAGCAGGAAAACAGGCCTTAGGGTCCAAGACAGGGCTATAAAGTCTAGCTATCTTAGGGGTCGTGCCTAGTTTGGAAAGAATATGTAGTCGGCCTCTTTGTGGCAACGATGCGGAAGCGCTTTTGCTTTTTGATTATGAAGATCGGCATGTGGTGCTTCGATGGACTTCTGAGAAACGCGACTCTAACTTGTTGGAGTTGTGTGTTGAGCATGCAGATAAATTTCGTCCTCCTCATGGATGGTCATGTGAAGATCAGAGGCAACAGGTTACCAATTTAAAATTTGTGGCGTCGGAGGCCTTCGTCCCCCGATAAATGATAGATGCTTCTGAGGTGACAGAAGAGATTAATGAATTCGCTTCCGCTCGGCGAGTTGGGCGCGTTCTTTTTGTCGCGTTGGGTTGCGGCTTTATTGGTTCGATTTTAGCTTTTGCCACATCTGGGTTAGACGTTAGCAGCCCCGCTGATTTGAAAGGATACGAAACTGTGGTGCTTGCGCTGCCGTTTCTCATTGCGTTAACTGGCGGTGCGTTTATTTCGGCTGGGTTAGATGGACGGTCGCCTCTTCGGGTTCTTCGACTGGATCATTGGAATTTGCGTCTATCTGTAATGGCATTTTTCGCAGGAGTTGGTTGCCAAGCAATAGTTGTGGCGTTTGGCTCTTTGGTTCTGGGTTCGACTAGTCATCCAGATGGTTTAAGCGGTACAAGTTTGTTCGTTGATTCCTTTTCCGGAACTAGCCAAATATTTATTTTGATTGTCTTCACCTGTTGTCTGTTGCCCCTGGCCGACGAGCTTTTGTATCGGGGGGTTCTGTTGCCGTTGACGATTCGTCGGTGGGGCAGTACCAAGTCGATAGCGCTTATTTCACTGTTGTTCGCGTTAAGCCATTTTGACCTGGCTCAATTTCCCAGCTTGCTGTTTGTTGGTATAGTCTTTGGTCTTCTAAGGTGGAAAAAAAATTCGACGGCGCTGCCGCTGATTGCCCACATTGGTTTTAATTTTTCAG
>DMOB01000006.1:0-1372 GCA_003452475.1 Acidimicrobiaceae bacterium
GTGACGATCATTGGCTAGGGCGCTGATCGTATTTACTGGTGTGATGGGGATCCCACGTCGTTGTCCCTCTTCGAATAGTTCTAACCGACTTTTGCTCGTAGTCAATTCTTCAGTCCAGGTATCAAGTAAGTCTTTTGTTTCGGTCCTGACTGAGGGGTCACGAAAGACATCTTCAAGGATCGTGTCGTTATCTGTTTCTTCATGGATCCAATTTGCCATAGCTTCCCAGTGCACTGGCATGAGAACCACAATAGAGACATAGCCATCTGAGCAGGGGTACAGACCAAAGGGCCGTCCGAGGTCTCGCCGGTTTCCTGTGCGTGCTCGATGTACTCGATCGTCGAGCATCATAGGCACGCCTGTTTCCGGCGCTAGAGATAATCCAACTTCTTGCATGGATATGTCAACGGTTTGCCCGAATCCAGTTTGCTTTCTCATACGAAGGGCTATTTGAGCGCCAGCCATTGCGTTCAAGGCAGTGGCGTGAAGAATGAGTTGGGCCGGCCCACCCGGCGCTACAGGTGGCCGGTTAAGGAATCCTGTTGTGTACAGAACGCCTGATGCCGCCCACGCTACCAAGTTAGAAGACTTCCATGCCCTCTTTGAGCCACTTAGACCGAATGGCGTAAGTGAGACTCGAATCGTGTTTGGAGAAATACTAAATTCGGCAAGTTTACTCGACTCAGGTAGTTGGTCGTCGAAGATGACATCGCACGATTCAATCAAGGTTTGAAGCGAATCTCTTTGGCTGATTGGATCTATAACGACGCTCTTGGTTCCCATCGCCAAGTAGGCCCACCAAAGGCTTCGTTCATTATCCGATGCGTTTTCGAGAAACGGTCCTAGCCGCCTGACAGGTGAACCACCAGTGGGCTCCAATTTGATAACTTCCCCTCCAAGTGAAGCAAATAAGCGAGTGCCGTATGCTCCAGCTATTCCGGTAAGATCTAAAATTCTCAAGCCAGAATATGGTTGCGTCATCGAAGATCCCGCGCATCTTCGAACCCTGGTATCAGGATGTGGATCCAGTCATCCCAAGGTCGTTTGTGCGTTGATTCAGGTTCAGTCATTTCAAATATGATGCCAGCGGCTAGGAGCTCTTCGAACTCTTCTCGTTCCATGCCGATAAATTTATCGAGTACCTCACGTGTGTCTTCACCAAGAGCAGGAGCCGCATTTCGGAACCTACTTGGAGCATCGCTCAGTCTTATAGCACTTCCGCTGAATAGATCCCGACCGAGCCGAGTTGAGGGCGCCATTTTATAGAAGCCGCGATCGATTACATGGCCATCATTCAATATGTCCTCGTTCGTAGCAACAATATGAGCCGCCACGCCAGCAACTTGTAGCCGCACTGTGAGATCATCCGAGC
>DMOB01000006.1:1655-2534 GCA_003452475.1 Acidimicrobiaceae bacterium
AATATGAGCCGCCACGCCAGCAACTTGTAGCCGTACTGTGAGATCATCCGAGCTAAAACTTGATGTCCAGTCAGATAAAGTCTGATCAAGCACCTGAGCATTCTCAAGGCGATCCCGTTCAGTATGGAAGAGGTCGCTGTCGAGCCATGGCGACGCAAGCTCTTTCAGTATTTTCCATGAGTCTGCGTCATCTGCAGTTATGGCGATCCATCTTTCTGGTTCACAACTAGGGTAGACACCCTGCGGAGCGCCCCATATAGAGGCATTGCCGATGCGGTCCTGTTCATGTTCGTTAACCTCAAGATCAAGTAGAAACGGTCCCAAAAGACTGACAGTAGCTTCGAACTGGCTCAGGTCGACATGTACGCCCTTGCCAGTTGTATCTCTATGCTCAAGGCCAGCTAAAGTAGCGACCAGTGCGTGTAGCGATGACATATAATCGGGCGGTGCGGTAGTTGCGACTCCAGCAGGTGGGTCTTCGGCAAAGCCAGTCAGACTATCTAGTCCAACTAAGGGTGATTGGTTCGGCCCCCAAGCCAAACTGCGGTAGTACGGGAGCTCAGGATCACTTCCGAAACCAGGCAATTGTGTGTAAATAATGTTGGGATTAATTTGCTTAACGGCTTCATAATCAAGTCCTAACCGAACCACGGCAGCGGCACTGACGTTTGAAAGAAACACATCGCAGTGGGCCAGTAACCTGAGAGCTATTTTAAGCCCCTTTTCATTTTTGAGGTCGATCCCGACACTATATTTTCCGGCATTCATTTCCGGGACATACGGACTCGTGTCCGAGAGAATTTGGGACAACTCTGGATCGTCCTTCGCCCAAGCAGAACCCAATAGTCGAACGACATCAAGGTTCCCCAGTGACTCTAA
>DMOB01000138.1:0-9172 GCA_003452475.1 Acidimicrobiaceae bacterium
GCTTCAGACGTACATCCACTGGCTACGACCAGCGCCACACAGACCAGTTTCGCTATCCGGCCATTGACGAAATATTTCTTCAAGTTGTGTGACTCAGGCTTGCTTCCGTCACTGTCGATCATCAGTGCCTCGATCGCCATTCTTCAGGCCACAAATTTTCACCAAAATGCCAGTCATCTGTTCGAAAGGTAATTCCCGTTGCTGATCCAACTAATTTTTCGGCAACATGAAGTTCAAGACGATAATTAGCAAATCTTCTTGTACGACTGGTTTCACTTGCTGTCGCTATAACTTCTTCACCTTGAGACACTCCTCGGTGGTAACCGATATCAATTTGCACCGCTAATGCCTTTCTGCCGTAGCCATTTGCAGCAAACGACATAGCAATATCCCCCAAACTAAATAAGATACCGCCGTGGCCGCCGCCAAGAAAATTCGTTTGTCTTTCAGTGATAAATGCACTCACGGTTGCAAAACCTGGACCCCACGTAATGACTTCCGCATCCAGGCTCGCCGCAAACGGATCAGACCGAAACATTTGATCTAATTTTAGCCGACCATCATTTGGTAACTCTGCGTCTGATTTTGTCACGTGCGCCAGAGTACCTCGATAAATTCTTTATACACATTCACAAGCACTGCCAAGGACCCCAACTGATACCAAAACAACAACCATTTGGCTGACTTGTGCAACTGCACCTAATGAATCACCAGAGATACCACCTATCGATCGATATGACCACCCTCGAATAATTAAGGCCGGTGGGAGACAGCACAATGTCAATATCAATCCCGATAGCCCAAGCAGGCCAAAAGTTAAAATACTTCCAGCCAGTATCCCTATGGAAGCGCGCCAAGGACTCAGATCTAAGACATACGAAACTCCTAAGCCAGATACTTGCGCGGGCCGAGAAATCAACATCACGAGCACGGCAGATGCGCGACCTAAACTAGATGCAGCTACGGCTACTTTGAACCCATCGAGAGGCGACAAATTCGCTAGGGAAGCTATTTCTAAAAGAAGAACCAATACCAACGCACTCGTTCCGTAGGTACCTAACCGGCTATCTTTCAAAATCTCAAGACGGCGCTCCACAGTAGCTCCTCCTGGAAAAGCGTCCGCAATATCGGCCAAGCCGTCTAAATGGAATGCACCAGTAACGACCACGCCTAATGCGATAGACGCAGTTGCAGCTATGGTTCCAGGCACTATCTGACTAAGAAACCAATACGAAGCTCCTACGAGTACTCCAACCAGCGCACCGACCATTGAGAACCATGGGACTGCACGACTCAGCTCAGGCATTTCTTTTTTACCAATGGTGATCGGGACGCGGGTGAGAAAAATTACAGCTGCTCTAAAGTTTCTCACGTCTTGTCCTTAAATATTCATCGAACGTGGGTACTTCCGAAACTAAAGCGCACGCCATTTGCACCAAAGGAACAGCAGCCGCAGCTCCAGATCCTTCGCCTAAACGAAGGTCTAGTTCGAGTATCGGTTCTAATCCAAATTCCCTTAACAGTCTTGCATGGCCTGGCTCTGACGAACGATGCCCTGCCCAACAATGATCAAGGGCCTCGTTATTATGCTTCCAGATTGGGGCTAAAGAAGAAGCCACGACGTAGCCGTCTAAAAGCACCGGAATACGCCGGTGTCGTGCTGCAACCGCAGCCCCGGCTATCGAAACCATCTCTTTTCCTCCTAGACGACGTAACAGATCCAACCAGTGGTTTTGGCTTTGATTTTTTCGCACTCGTTCTAGGCCGTCTTCTACTGCCGCCTTTTTTCGCTCAAACCCTTCATCGTCAACACCAGTGCCGCGACCGACCCATCTCATCGCTCGATCATTAAAAGTCGCTGCGGCCACAGCCGCTGCAGAAGACGTGTTACCGATACCCATTTCTCCCAAAACTAACAAATCTGTTTCTAGAGCATTAACGGCTTCTACCCCTTGGAAAAATGCTACCTCGAATTCTTCACTGGTCATTGAATCTTCGTAACGAAAATCTTTAGTCGGGGCTTTAACTCCCACATCGATTACGTCTACTTCGGCGTTAACTAGTCTCCCAATAGCATTAATCGATGACACGCCGTTCTGAAATGCATTCACCATTGCCTCAGTAATATCGCTTGGGTAATTGCTCACCCCAGCATCCGATATTCCGTGATTTGAAGCGAAAATAAGAATCTTAGGATTAAGTACTTGGGGGTTAAGAGTTTGTTGCCAGCTGGCAACAAAAATGGCTATCTCGTCTAGCCGTGCTAGCGCTCCCGTTGGTCTCAAAATTTGATTTGAACGATCCTCTACACCAGAAGCTATTACTTGATCGGCTTTCGGAAGGTTGCTCAAGTACTGCTCGACTCGAATTGTCACAGAACTCTTTCTGGGTTCTGCAGAGGAAGAAAAAGTCCTGCAACAATAAGAAAAGATTGATTCGAGTTACTAGCAAAAAACTGGTTGACTGATCCAAGCACATCCCGATAAGCACGAGATAATTCGTTGCCTGGGACTATTCCGAGGCCAACTTCATTAGAAACAACGATGGTCGCAGCATTTCGATTACCTATTGTCGTAATGACTTCAGATGATTTTCTGAAAATTTCATCTGAGGAAAATTCTGCCGACAACAAATTAGACACCCACAAAGTTAGGCAATCAATTATCACTACATGATTTTTGTCTGTATTTAATAATTCATTATTTATTTCAATCGGTGCCTCCTTCGTTAACCAATCAACGGGACGCTCATTCTGGTGCTTAGCTATTCGTTTCGCCATATCTTCGTCAAGAGCCTCGGCAGTTGCAAGGAAAGAAACTGGAGATTCCGAACCGCTCGCTATCTCTTGAGCAATGCGGCTTTTCCCTGAGCGGGCTCCACCGGTCAGAAACGTGAACCCTTCAGGGCAGCTAAGAGACAGGTGTTCATGGGTCAATAGTCAATACCTTTTTTTGCTACTGTCCCGTTGTCGAAAGCATGTTTAATTTTTCTCATTTCAGTGACTGTATCCGCTATCTCAATTAATGCTTGCGGCGCATCTCGTCCGGTTATCACTACATTTGTTTTAATGGGCCGAGCCTTTATTACTGATACAACTTCATCTAAATCAATCCATCCCCAATTGATTGGATACGTGATCTCATCTAGAACAACTAAACGATATTTGTCCTCTTCTATTATTTTTTTTACCTGATTCCATGCTGACACGGCGACTGCTTGATCTTCGCTTATATCTTTCGAATCCCAAGTAAACCCATCTCCGATCGCCCACCAGTCGACTCCTAAAATCTCTCTGCAAACTTTTTCCTCACCGACTTGCCACTTTCCCGATTTCAAAAATTGGACTACTCCTACCGGCCATTCGCGCGCTACAGCGCGAACAACTACACCAAAGGCCGAAGAAGACTTGCCCTTACCATCGCCAGTATTGACTATTACCAGTGACTTACTAGCCAAACGCTTCTTAATTTCAGGCCCTTCTTTTGGTGGGACACTCGTCATCTTGACTCCTTAGATCGCGGCACGACTACCTGTGCTCCATCTACTTCAATAACTCTGATACGAGCGGAATAAGTTCCACTGAGTAGCTCAACTTTAATGACATCTACCGCATTTCCGTCTGCCACCACTGTGCCGTGGTCAAACAACATAAGGCGGTCACTGTATTGACCAGCTAATGTAAGGTCGTGCATTGAAGAAATAATCGTCATTTGCCGTTCTTTTCGGAGTTCTTCTAACAGATCTAAAGCTTGTTGCTGATGACCCAAATCCAGTGCCGCTGTTGGTTCATCTAAAAGTATGACTGGCGTCATTTGAGCCAAGGCACGAGCTAGCTGACACCTCTGCAATTCCCCACCGCTAAGTGATCCCATAGAACGGCTGCCCAATTCTTCAAGGTCTAGACGACTAAGAATTTCGCCAACTATATTTAGATCAACTTTTCCTTCTACCCCAAGTGCTGAAATATGTGGCGTCCTGCCTAACAAAACATAATCTCCGGCCAACATATCTAACGGCACTATGGGATGTTGGGGGACATAAGAGACTAGTTGCGCTCGGCTTCGAGCAGTAAGCTTCGATAAGGCGTTTCCGCTGACACTTACTGAACCTTCATAATTCTGTAAACCAGCTAGTGCATTAAGAAAAGTAGATTTCCCTGATCCGTTCGGGCCAATAATTGTTAACCATTCCCCGCTTTGGACTGATAACGATATCCCTCCCAATACTTGAGTCTTCCCTAGAGTAACTGAGACATTTTTTGCTTCCAACAACGCCATTAGATGGACCTGCGGCTGGAACGAAGAACAAAAATAAAAAACGGGGCCCCACAAAAAGATGTTATGACTCCAATTGGTATCTCCGATGGCGATATGACTGTTCGACCAAGCAGGTCCACTGCGATCATGAACGATGCCCCGAAAAGCATCGACAATGGAAGCACAATACGGTTACTTGAACCAAAGAGTAACCGTATTGTATGAGGAACTATTATTCCGACAAACGAAATTAGACCACTCACCGCTACTGCCGCCGCTGTTGCTAATGATGCAGCCACCACCATTATTTTCCTTGTTCTATCTGGGCGAATGCCTAATGAAGCGGCTTCAGCGTCTCCTAGCCGCATAACATCCAGGATTCGACGATTTAGCAGAATCACACAAGATGTTCCTACCGCATAGGGCAGCAATAACCAGACTTCACCCCATGACGCAGTGTTTAGACGCCCAAGAATCCATGTATAAACTTGTCGAATCGTATCTGCGTTCTGTTGAAGAATGAAAGTTTGGATTGCCGTCAAGAAACTTGCAACTGCAACACCTGCTAACAAAAGAGATGCAGGAGATCTGCTGCTATCCCCTGAGAGTCCCATGAAGTAAGTAATTGCAACCGCTAAAAGAGCTCCGCAAAAAGCTAAAAGCGGAACGGCGTCGCTCGCGCCACTGCCATCTCCCCACCGGTTGACCAACGCAAGGGTCGCTCCTAACCCGGCACCAGCGGCCGCACCCAAAAGATAAGGGTCAGCCAACGGGTTCCGAAAAACAGCTTGGTAGGTCGCGCCGCTTAAAGCTAGAGTCGCGCCGACCAGTCCTCCTAAAATAACGCGCGGAAGCCTCACCTCCCAGACGATATTTGAATGAATTTCGCTAAGATCACTATTCGCTTTTAGAAGCGGAAGCCTATCTATGATCTCAAATACAATTGAATCAACCGGAATGTTAGCCGGTCCGAGCGACAGAGAAACTGCTGCTACAGCTAACACAGATACGATTCCGACCAGAAGCCACACCGGACGTAGGCGCTCATAATTAGCCAATGCAGTATGTGATTTCCCGAGTTGCACCTTGTTACTCAGCAGGGACCAAAGCAACAGCATCCGACAAGGAGTGCAAGAACTGGACTAAACGTGGACCCCACCGACTAGCTATATCAGCGTCCATCTCTATCACAGTTCCATTGCGCACTGCTTTCAGAACATCCCAGCCTGGACGTTCACTGATTATTTCAACAGTTTGCCCGCAGCAGTTACCATCAACAAAAAATATTAGATCTGGATCAGATTCAAGAACAAATTCTTGAGTTAACTGCGGGTATCCGTAGGCAGATCCATCCGCGTCGGCGGGATCAGCGATATTGCTAAGTCCGACCATTTCATAAATCTGGCCAATGAAAGTGCCACTCGTTACTGAATAGAGAGTGTCATCAAGCTCATGGAAAAACGTAAGGGGTCTCTCAGGAATCACTATATTTTCCATTATTGATGCAATCTCTGAGCGCATCGAAGCAACAAGGACAGCTGCACCATCTATATTCGCCGTGGCCACACCTAGATCCGCAATTTGTTCATAAACACCATCAAGGTTGGACACCGCTGGCAAGACTAAAACCTCAACTCCTAAACTCTCTAGTTCTTCTTTGATACCAGCGTCCGGTAAAACCACTAAATCAGGCTCAAACTCAGCAATCGCCTCGACATTTGGGGAATAGCCGGATAGGTCTTCGACCACAGGTGCTTCTTCGGGATAATAACTGTAATTATCTACAGCAACTACCTGCGGTCCTGCGCCTATTGCGAATAGCATTTCGGTAGCAGTGGGCGATAATGAAACAATAGATTGAGGGCCTAGAGGCTCTTTCTCAGTTGGTTCAACGGTAACTAACTTGTCATCATCTGTATCGTCTTCAATGATAGGGGCTTGAGTATCTGTCGTCTCTTCGGTGATAGGAGCTTGAGTATCTGAAGTCGACTCGTCTCCGGTAACGGTTTCCTGGTCACTACATGAAGAAAATAGCAAAATTGATGCTATTGCCAAGACTACTAATCTGATTATTTGTTTCATTTAAGGTCTCCTTTTAGCCGAGATTAAGGGCGGCAGAAAACCTGCCGCACAACATTTCCTCCTCGGGAATCGTCGTGCGAGGACTAAGAATAGGCGACCGGACTTTTTCCCAAAGGGATATCACCGTTGCGGGACAGTGCCGGATTCTCACCGGACTTCGCTATTTTCAGACACCGAACGCCCATGAGCCTACTGTGCCTGACACAATCAGTAGTGTGATTGAGAGAATAACTAGTCAAAATTATTTCAGGAGCATCAAGAAATGACATTGCGAGGAACTTCAGTTCGTAGACGTGAAGACGAACCATTATTAAGAGGTTCAGGCAACTACGTCGCTGGTGTTCATTTAGAAAACGCTGCGCAAGTGTATTACTTAGTTTCCACAATCGCCCACGCCGAAATCCTGTCTGTAGATATTACAGATGCGTTGCTAGCACCAGGAGTTATTGACGTGGTGCTTCATAAAGATCTAGATATCGGGCCATACCCTGCCGGTAACCCTATTTTCGATGAAGCAATGGTACGTCCACTTCTAGCTGATCAAAGAGTTCGATACGTCGGAGAACCAATAGCAGCAGTCGTTGCGGAAACCATCGCCCAGGCCATGGACGCCGCAGAACTAATCGCAATAGATTTTCAATCAAGGCCGGCCATCATCGACCCGGAAAAAGCGCTCAACACGTCTACTTTACTTTTTGACGGAACAAACGAAGGCAATATTGTGTGCCGGATGCAGGCCGAAGGACTCGAAGCAGACTTTAGTTCTTGTGAAGTTATAAGTGAGGTTAGAACAGTCAACAACCGTCTTGCTCCAGCCCCAATTGAAACTCGAGTGGCAGCAGCTGAGTGGCATGCTGACGGGCGCCTGTACTGCTACAACTCAGGGCAAGGACCTCATCCGGTACGTTCAGCCATCGCAAAGATTCTCAACCTGAAAGAAGACCAAGTAAGAGTAATTTCACGAGATGTTGGTGGAAGCTTTGGAGCTAAAGCACGCCCATTTCCTGAAGAAGTTCTTTTAGGTTGGCTTGCAAGACGGATTGGCCGACCTGTGATATGGGTTCCACCTCGTAGCGATGACATGGTTGGTTTAGGTCATGGACGAGGTCAAATTCAATATTGCAAAATAGGTGGCAGCCGGGATGGGAATATCACCACATACCAGCTGCATGTCATTCAGGAGTCAGGTGCCTATCCGGCTGGCGGTGCCGGTCTTCCTAGCAACGCTCGAGCTATGTTGACTGGTTGTTATAAGATACCAAGCGTCGGTTTTAGCTCAGTTTCAGTGGTAACAAACACAACCCCAACCGGAGCCTATCGAGGGGCAGGAAGACCCGAAGCTGCGGCTGCAATCGAACGGGCTGTTGATGCTTTTGCCCGTGATATCAATATGGACCCTGCTGAAGTGCGCAGGAAAAATTTTTTACAACCTCACGAGTTCCCGCTTGTCACACCGACAGGAAGTTCCTATGACAGCGGTGAATACGAAGCAGCTTTAGATGCAGCTTTGGAAGCAAGTGAATACGGAAAGTTGCGTATAGAGCAGCAACGTCGGATCCAATCTAGCACTGAACCGTACCTCGGAATTGGTTTAGCCTCCTATGTGGAGCGAACTGCAGGAGCTGGGCGAGCAGAATACGGAGCCTTGGAACTTTTACCCGGAGGCCAATTACTTGCACGCACCGGGTCGTCTCCATATGGGCAAGGACATCACACCTCTTGGGCAATGCTTATTTCTGATCAGACTGGTGTCCCGATGAACAAGATAAAGGTAGTTCACGGTGATACTGATGAAGTACCACAAGGAGCTATTACAGGTGGGTCCCGATCCGTTCAGTTAGCCGGCGCTGCTATATGGGAAGCCTCCTCCGGTCTGGTAGAGCAAGCGAAACAAGTTGTCGCCGACCTGCTAGAAGCATCTACCGAAGATATCACTCTCGATACTTCTTCAGGGCGTTTTCATGTGGTGGGAACCCCCGCTGTTGATATCGGATGGACGGCTGTATCAGATTATTTAGAAGGCTCAACCGCCGGCCCGAGACTTCTTCATTCAGAAGAACTTTTTGAATCCGAAGGACCGACTTTCCCATTCGGTACCCACGTAGCTGTCGTGGAGATTGATAGAGAAACCGGATTCACCAAGCTGACAAGAATGTTTGCATGTGATGACGCTGGCATGATTTTGAATCCGTTACTAGCAGATGGCCAAGTGCATGGCGGCCTGGCACAAGGAGCCGCACAGGCACTTATGGAAGAGTTTAGATATGACCCAGATGGCAACCCGCTGACAACGAACTTTGGTGATTACCTAGTTATCTCGGCAACAGATTTACCATTTTTTGACCGGATAGTTCTTGAAACTCCAACTCATATAAATCCTCTTGGAGCGAAAGGTATCGGTGAATCAGGCACAGTCGGGTCCACGCCAGCTATCCAAAACGCAGTGATTGACGCCCTATCTCATCTCGGGATACGACACATAGACATGCCATGTACACCCGAGAAAGTTTGGAAACTGATTAACCAGCACCATTAAAATTTACCATTGCGCATCTGGGTCTAGACTCAGGACTTCGACCATCTCGTCATGCAGCGATTCAAAGTCTGATGACCTCATACCTTCACGCCCCGGAGCACCCTGAAATTGATCCCAGTTAATTTCACAGTTAATTGACCCTAAAAAAGCTTCTACGTTTTTGATCCAAGAATTTTTTTGAGTAGTTAATGACGATGACAACAACCCGTTATCGACGAGCCGAACTTCATCTACCTTGACCCTGAAAAGCTCTTGTCCCATTGGAGCTAATCTTTGGAAACTAGGAATTAAACGTTTT
>DMOB01000062.1:0-2616 GCA_003452475.1 Acidimicrobiaceae bacterium
CGCGATTTAGACATTTTCTCGCCACTGACGTTGACCATTGAACTGTGAATCCAGTGGCGAGCGAATGGCTTTCCAAGAGCGTTCACTTGCGCTAACTCATTTTGATGATGCGGGAACGTCAAGTCATCCCCGCCACCGTGAATATCAAACCCTTCACCCAGGGCGCTTAAAGACATCGCTACACATTCGGTATGCCAGCCCGGTCGTCCTTTTCCCCAAGGAGTTTCCCAGCTGGGTTCTCCTGGTTTCGCAGATTTCCAGAGAGCGAAGTCTAGCGGTGAGTTTTTGGACTCATCAACGCCCACTCGGCTTCCAGCATCTTCGAGCAACTGATCGAGGGAACGTCCAGCTAATTTGCCGTAACTAGTATCGTTTTGAACTGAAAAGTAGATTCCTTTGCCGTCGAGTTCGTACGCAGCACCATTTTTGAGAAGCTGACCAATTACGTCAATCATGCCTTCAATGAATTGAGTTGCGTGTGGTCGAGAGTCAGCAGGCAGTATCTCTAATCGACTCATCTGTTTGTCATATGCGATCGTAAATTCATCAGCCACGTCTGATTCAGTTCTGTTTTCTATTTCTGCTCGACGTATGATCTTGTCATCTATGTCAGTGACATTGGAGGCCATCGTCACCACGAAACCTGACCACCCCAGATATCGCCGTATCATGTCGTAAGTGAGAGCTGTTCGTCCATGACCTAGATGCGGGACATCGTAAACTGTCGGGCCACAAACGTACATTGCCACTTCGCCAGATCGACGCGACTCAAAGGGCACTTTACGTCTCTGCATAGTGTCAAAAATTTGGAGAGTCACGGCTACATCTAAGTATAAGTTAGGGCCTCAGTCGGGGCGGTTCAACAGTACCTGATGGTACTGGACCGAACTGCTTTCAAAGACCAAGAAGCCAATTGCGTTAAACTAATCATGGCTGGAATTAGGACTTTGAATGGAGATTCTCAAGTATTTTAGTTAATGCACCAGTCGCTTAAACTAAGTAAGTAACCTTCACACAATCTTGTGTTTGCAGTAAATATTTACGGCAATCAGCAAGAGGTACAACATTGGTGTTACAGCTCTGTCCAAACTGAGACACCTAACCAAAAATTATTAGCGTGCATCAACCCCTCCCCCCAAGGAATAATGATGGCAAATTTCCTATATCGACTCGGTCGCTCCTGCGTGCGCCACAAACTTAAAACTATATTAATTTGGTTGGCGGTAGCTTTTGCCCTCATCGGTCTTAACCGAGCTATTGGAGGCGAACTCACTAACGGCTTCAATGTCCCAGGCTTGGACAGTCAGAAAGCCTACGACTTACTGGTTGAGGAATTCCCGCAGCAGGGAGGAGTTAGCGCGAACGTAGTGGTCAGAGCCCCTGATGGAACGAAGCTAACCGATACTTCTCAACAGAACGCCATTGATCGCCTGTCGTCGGCTTTAGTTTCTATTGCTGATGTTGAATCAGTAGTTCCGCCGACTCAGGGAGTCACTATTAGCGCTGACCAAACCGTCGGACTATTTACTGTTCAGCTGGTTACCGATCCGCTTCCGACATATGCAACTATTGAGCGATTGGAAAGTGCGCGCTCGTTGGCTTTAGGCAGCAGCAATGATCTTCAAATTGAGTTCGGTGGAGATCTCTACAACGTGGCTGATGAGCCCGAAACTGGAGTCGGTGAGGCTGCAGGGCTAATCATGGCAGTAATAATTCTTTTGTTAGCATTTGGAAGCGTCGTAGCTATGGGGCTACCTATCGGCTTAGCCTTATTTGGTCTTGCTATAGGAATCGGAGGCATTATCGGTCTGGTCGCCATAGCCATGGAAGTACCAGAATGGACTCCCAATATGGCTTCGATGATCGGGTTAGGCGTCGGCATTGACTACGCACTATTTGTCGTAACTAGATTCCGAGAAGGGCTTGCCGATGGTCTCACAGTTGAAGATGCGGCCGGTCGAGCAAACGCAACCGCCGGGCTTTCAGTAATTTTTGCTGGCGGTACGGTAATGATCGCAATCCTAGGTCTGGCAATGGCTGGTATACCTTTTATGACTGCCGCAGCAGTAGCCGTGTCAATAGTCGTTGCGACATTGGTTATTGCATCGGTGACTCTGTTACCCGCCATGCTTGGTTTAGCTGGCCATCGAGTCAACTCCAAAAAAGTTCGTAAACGCGGCAACGTAGCCTCCAGCGAAACCGGCCAAAAATGGACAGCTTGGGGTAACCACGTATCGAAATTCGCGTGGCAATACCTGATTGGGACCACTGTGCTTCTTGTAGCACTCACTGCACCGGTACTTAAATTGGATCTTGGGTTTCCTGATCAAGGCAATAGCCCTATAGATTCCACGGCCCGAAAAGCATACGATCTTATGACAGATGGGTTCGGCGCAGGTTTCAACGGGCCGCTTGTGATCGCTATTGACACTTCGGTAGTTGATAAATCTGAAATCCCTGTGCTAGCTGCCGCCTTAGCCAACGACCCTGGTGTTGCATTTGTCCAGCCTCCTCAGTTTAGCAGCACCGGCGAAGCAGCTAGCATCATTATTTTTCCCACTACAGCGCCACAAGCAAGCGAAACTTTAGAACTCTTGGACAGAGTTCGTTCACAAA
>DMOB01000143.1:0-2538 GCA_003452475.1 Acidimicrobiaceae bacterium
CGCCGTGGTAGCGATGGTTACCGGCCGGATACACCAAGGGGTGCGCTGAGAGCAAACAGCTGGATGACTCAATTTAATTTCTATTTCGTCAGCACAGGCTTAAGCGTTAGCGAGCGGACCGAAATCGGGTTCCAGAGTGCCTCAAGAGGCTGCACAATGATCCTTGACTCAGGCTGAGATAACCGAATTGTGCCCAGAAACTGAGTTTTAAAAATTTTCTTGCTTCCCGTCTGGACAATTTTAAAAGGCTGTATTTCTGCATTTGCCGTCAATGAGAACTCAGAAGGCTCATCTGCTGCGACTTCCACAAAGACATGGAACTCCCCTGGCTTGTCAACTTTGATGAGCCATTCGAGCCGACTGCGGAAATCCGTCCATCCCTGCAAATAGGGTTGAGAAAGGTGATCTCGGTGGACTTCTAATTCGCCACCATAAGCCGGGTTGTAAATGTTAGCGTCGCTTATATTGAGCTGTAAGACACCATCTACGTTTTGTGTTGGAAGTATTCTCTCTACATCGAGATTGCCTTTGACCTTCAAGACTATAACTGTATTCGTCGTGTCTAACGGCTCTTCTGGGAGTTGCAAGACGATGCCGGAGTTTGATCTGTGAACATGAATCGACTTTTGGAAGTCTGCCAAAAAGTAGGCGCCATCAACGTGGCTCCGTAACCCGTCGACCTTCAGAATGCCATCTTCTGGCCAATCGAACACATGCAAGAAAAGATCTGTCGCGTTGGAGTACTCCTTCTTAGTCGCTCGACCCCATGGCAGGCGCACAAACGGGCTGGCGGTCGTGCCATAAATTGATGAAGAGTTCACCTCCATCCATCTGCCGATATCTCTTAGTCGTTCGATACTCTGATTTGGAATTTCTCCGTTGGGCTGCGGTCCCACATTTAGTAGGTAATTCCCGCCTTTGCTGGCTGCGTCAACCAAATTTCGGATCAACTGCCGACTAGACTTCCAATCATTGTCATAGGATTTATAACCCCATGTGTTGTTCATTGTCTGACAAGCCTCCCAGTCATAATCTAGGCCAGTAGGGGGAATATGCTGTTCTGGGGTGCGCATATCTCCCCTGTAGCCGTATGACCCATCTTGTTCGTACAGCAATCGGTTATTAAATATGATTCCAGGCTGAAGAGCGGTAAGTCCGTCGAACTTCGCGGCCCTCTCTGTGGTCATATCAATTGGTGTATCCCACCACAAAATTGAAATTTCGCCGTAATTGGATAGCAGTTCCCTGACTTGGGGTACTGCAATATCGCGAAGGTAATCGTCCATATCTCCCTTCTGCGCCGGATCCCATCGTCCTGCCCAAGTAGCGCCACCAGGATGGATCCAATCTTGTGCTTGAGAATAATAAAATCCTAGCTTGATGCCATGTTTCTGTGCCGCCTCGGCTAACGGCTTGAGAAGGTCTTTACCGTACGGGGTAGAATCTACTACGTCCCAATCGCTAACCGCGGTGTCATATAACGCAAAGCCATCATGGTGCTTTGCAGTAATGATGATGTACTTCATTCCGGCTTCTTTGGCCATGCGGACCCACGCTTCTGGATCGTAACTTCGGGGGTTGAATTGCTTTGAGTATCTTTGATATTCAGCAACCGGTATTTGACCGTAATGCATTATCCACTCGCCGATATTCTCTATTCGCTCACCTTCGTGCATTCCAGCTGGCACGGCATAGACGCCCCAGTGGATAAACAAACCAAACCGAGCATCTCGCCACCAGGACATGCGCTCATTGCGCTCATGTTCAGTCTCGGTTGCGTAAGGCCCGACGTTAGCCATATTCGTCGAAAGAGCTTCAGTGCTCGCATCAGCTCCGCATGCAATTAGCAGTAACAAGCCAGTAAGTTTTGTACCTAACCGCAATGTCACCTCCTCAGATCCCGGTTTCCGCTGGCTATACCCAGCTATACCGTCTATGGTCAGTCTCGGACTAGCGTGCGCTATCAGCTACTGCCAAAAATAAACTTAATGGAGCGTTCCGCAGTGAAGTAATATGGCTAACCCGACGGCAATGGCCATCAGAAGTCATAACTCCTACTTCCGAATGAATTGCCAAATCGCGCGCATCATTCACCCTCCGCCTGCAGCAGGAACTGCTCAAAGAACAGAACGGTGGCCTGTTGGTATACATCGCGATTGGGTTTCTTGCGATATCCATGCCCCTCGTCTAGGGCATTCATGTACCAGACCTCGCCGCCCTGCTCACGGATCGCAGCGACAATCTGCTCAGCTTCAGTGACGGGTACCCGAGGATCGTTCTGCCCCTGCACAACAAACAGCGGCACGCCGATTTTGTCGACATTATTGAGCGGACTAATGTTTTCAAGATGGGCGCGCATTTCAGGATCGCGCTCATCTCCATACTCGGGACGACGCAGGTCACGACGGTAATCCTGGGTGTTCTCAAGGAAGGTCACGAAGTTACTGATGCCCACGATATCGACCGCCGCCGTCAGGCGATCACTGAAGTGCACCGCTGAGGCGAGCACCATGTATCCACCGTAGGAGCCACCAATTA
>DMOB01000222.1:0-5815 GCA_003452475.1 Acidimicrobiaceae bacterium
AGGCTAGATTAATTGGTATAAATGTCTTATCCAGGGCAGACATTCTGACAGCGATTTGTAAGTTGAAGGTGACTATTGCCGTGGCGGGAACACATGGCAAAACAACTACTTCATCAATGTTGTCGTTGGCTCTTGTGTCGGCCGGGTTGCGTCCATCATTCATAGTTGGTGGCGATTTGAACGAGATAGGTTCTGGCTCAGTTTGGGATCGTAATGGCGATCTTTTTGTGGTCGAAGCAGATGAGTCAGACGGCACCTTTACTCAGCTAGGGGCGCATGGGGTTGTTATTACTAATATCGAATGCGATCATCTTGACTACTACGGATCCATGGAAGCAATTAATGATGCTTTCGAGTACTTCGCCTGTGCGGCTAAAGGCCCAAAAATTATTTGTATTGATGATGTAGGCGCAAGTTTACTCGCAAAGCGATTAGAAGAGTGCACCACCTATGGCGAGCATTCGGATAGTGATTACCGGATCACAGACGTAAAGTTGAGTCGATACAGTTCGACATTCTCGATCTTTAAACAAGGTGAACTACTCGGTGATTGTCAATTGCCAGTGCCTGGTTTGCATAATATCTTGAATGCTACTGCGGCAGTCGCAGCCGGAGTTGAACTAGGAGCTAAGCCCGAAAAAATCATTTCAGCATTGGCTAATTTTGCTGGTGTTGCGCGCCGTTTCGAATTCAGGGGTGAGAGTGATGGTGTCACTTTCGTGGATGACTATGCGCATTTACCTACCGAAGTAGAGGCAGCGTTAGCCGCGGCTAGAGCAGGAAATTGGGATCGTGTGGTAGCGGTTTTTCAGCCGCATCGGTACAGTCGCACAGCAGAACTTTCGAATGAATTTAGGCATTCTTTTCGTGATGCCGACCATTTAGTCTTAACTGATGTGTATGGGGCTGGAGAAGAGCCGCAACCAGGCATAACCAGTGACCTAATCCTTCAGGCGGTACTTACTGAGTACCCGCGTGCTTCGGTGGAATACATTCCGCAAAGAGCTGCCTTGAAAACTTACTTGAAAAAGTATCTAAAATCCGGTGATCTTTGCTTGACGATGGGCGCTGGGGACTTGACTTTACTGCCAGACGAAATCCAGCACCGAGTTGGCTGATATGGCATGGTCCGACCAGGAAACTATCGATGCAGCAGCGAAGGTATTAGGCACACTTGGAGAAAAAGATTTTGCCCTGGGTGGCGCTACTACGTATCGTGTAGGTGGCCCGGCTGCGATTGGTGTAAAAGCCGAAACTGAGCAAGATCTGCTCAGAGTGGCCAATGTTGGGAAAATGTTCGATTTAGATATTCTCGTTCTTGGCCGAGGTTCTAATCTGCTGATCTCCGATCGAGGGTTCGAGGGAATAGTCGTCGTCCTTTCCGAACAATTCGGCGAAATTGCCGTGAATGGCCTTGAAGTAACGGTCGGTGGCGCTGTTCCTTTGCCTGTCCTAGCTCGTAAGGCTGTTAACGAAAAACTTTCGGGACTTGAGTGGATGGTCGGGGTTCCTGGATCGGTAGGCGGAGCTATTCGAATGAATGCCGGGGGACATGGAAGCGATACATCGAGCAGCTTGGTTGCGGCACGAATAATGGACTTGCGAAATGGCACGGTCCAGCAGCGAACGGCTCGCCAACTAGATTTTCGTTACCGAAGCAGTAACGTTAAGCAATCCGAAATTGTATTGTCCGCTCGGTTTAAATGTGATCCAGATCTTCGTGGCGATGGTCAAGATCTACTTTCTGAGATCGTTCGATGGAGGCGAGACAACCAACCGGGCGGACAAAATGCTGGATCGGTATTTATTAATCCTGTGAACGGAACATCTGGATCATTGATTGAAGAAGCAGGATTAAAAGGTTTGCGCATAGGTAGCGCTTTTGTGTCTCCTCGCCACGCCAATTTTATTCAATGTGAACCTGGGGGTTCGGCAGAAGATGTAAAGGCTTTGATCGATTACGTGCGATCGGCCGTAGAGAAGCACTCTCGAATTACGCTTACTTCAGAAATTCGATTCGTTGGTTTCGGTGAAGGTTCCTAGGGATCAATGATTGACGAAGTTGAGGAAAATAATCAAGCTGGCCAATCTAGAAAGATGGTCAAAATTTTGGCTTTGTCGTTAGCGTGTCTTGCTACTGTATTTGGAAGTCTTGTCATCACGATCCGATCTGAATTCTTGGATGTTGATCAAATCGAAATTCGGGGTTTAACCAGACTGACTTTCAATGAAATTGCCAATTCATTGGAGTTTGGAATGAATTCCAGACTAGTTGGTTTGAAGATCTCAGAATCCGAAGAAGTTTTAACGAAATTGCCATGGGTCGAAATAGCTCGTGTCGATCGTTCATGGTCAGGTCTAGTCGTCGTGAATGTGAAAGAGCGACGTCCCATCGCATTAGCTCTATCGGCTCCTTCGAAATGGGTTCTAGTCGATCGAAATAGGGCAGTGCTGACAGGTGCCCTTGCGAACCCGAGTTCCTACCCAAGGCTATCGGGAGTCAGAGCAGCCTCCGAACCAGGAACTTTTTTAGAAGAAGACAGTGGTGCGTTATTAGCGATTCTTGAAGCAGTGCCCCAAGAGCTATACGAAAACATCGAAGCTATATATCGAGATAGCCGATCTGACATAAGGATTCGACTTAGGACAGGAGAGAATATAGTAATGGGCGATGATTCTCGGTTGGGAGCGAAAGTAGCCTCTTTGGCTACGATGGTCGTAGAAGTTCGAGAAGGAGAACTTCGTGGAGCGTTTATTGATGTCTCGGTTCCCGATTTGCCGGTAGTGCGCCCACAAAGCTAGAAACCTAGAATCTGGTGATTGACTAAATAAATCCGTGCAGTTGTGGGAAACTATAGGAAAGACCCTACATTGTCTTGTTCTCAAGACGATCTATCGGTACTTTGAACTAGTGCCCGGTCTGTTGGTTCAGACGTAGATTTTTCCCGAGAAATAGGAAACCAGATGGCTTCTCCCCAGAACTATCAAGCGATAATCAAAGTTGTTGGCGTAGGCGGTGGAGGTTGCAACGCTGTCAACAGAATGATCGAAGCAGACTTAAAGGGAGCCGAGTTCATTGCTGTTAATACAGATGCGCAAGCTCTCCTGATGAGCGATGCAGATGTCAAACTTGACATTGGGCGTGATTTAACTCGAGGGTTGGGCGCGGGAAGCGATCCAGAAGTCGGGGAGCAAGCTGCTGAAGCGCATCGGGAAGAAATCACGAATGTGCTGCAAGGTGCTGACATGGTTTTCATAACTGCTGGCGAAGGCGGTGGAACTGGGACTGGTGGTGCGCCGGTAGTGGCGGAGATAGCACGGGAGTGCGGTGCTTTGACAATTGCCGTTGTCACTCGACCATTTGGATTTGAAGGACGCAGGCGTTCAGTTCAAGCTGATCAAGGCATTCAGAAGCTAAGGGATAAAGTTGACACACAGATAGTTATCCCAAATGACCGACTTTTATCAGTTGCAAACGAACGAACGACTATGGTCGATGCCTTCAACATGGCCGATGATGTACTTCGTGAGGGAGTCCAGGGCATCACAACCCTCATTACAACTCCAGGCTTGATAAACACAGACTTCGCAGATGTTAAAATGATAATGTCAAATGCTGGATCGGCATTGATGGGTATCGGTCGGGCTCATGGAGAGCAAAGATCTGAAAACGCTGCAAGGCAAGCTGTGGCTAGTCCACTTTTAGAGGCATCGATTGATGGTGCACGGGGTATATTGCTGAACATTACCGCGGCTACCGGCTTAGGTTTGTACGAAGTTAATGAAGCTGCCTCTGTTATTCAAGATGTTGCTCATCCAGATGCGAACATAATTTTTGGAACCGTTATCGATGACAGCCTCGGTGAAGAAATCAGAGTGACTGTTATCGCAGCCGGGTTTGACCGTTGGGAAGACGGAGCTAAATCTGCAGCGACAACTTTTGATTCCGACCCACTATTAGAAGAAGATGAGTTAATAACTGATATTTTTTCGAATGGTAATGATGACGATGACGGTGGCGATGATATTGATGTTCCATCGTTCCTTCGTTGAGAGAATTTTTAATAAGTTAACGAAAAGTTTGGCTTGAGTAGAGTCGGGATTGTCTTGCTTAGTTTTTCTCGGGGTTTAGAAAATGGAAGCACGCTACGAGTGCGTTTCACTGACCGCCAAGACGGAGATGTAAATAGTGAAGTGGCATTCTTGGAAGAACGTGAGCACTGGGCTGTAACGGAACAAGTTCATGGTGCTTCAGTTGCAACTGTCTCGAGCGGCGGCCATCTAGACATGGCGAAAGCTGATTGCTTGTTTACTGAAGCTACTAGCGTTATTTGTGTCATAAAAACTGCGGATTGTGTACCTATTACGATGTATGGCGGCTCGTGTTTTGTCGCAGTTCATGCCGGTTGGCGGGGCCTAGCATCGGGTGTTATCGGAGCTGCAGCAAATATTTTTAAGGAAAGAAAATGCAACCCGCGAGCAATTATCGGGCCACACATCAAGGTAGATGAATACGAGTTTGGGAACAGCGACTTGAAGCGCCTTGGGGAAGAGTTCGGAATGCATTTAATCGGTGCCACTGCTGCGGGATTTCCAGCTCTAGATCTTTCGAGTTGGGTTTTTTCAGAACTTGAAAAATCAGGGGTCCAAGTGGACCATAACGTGGACCGTTGCACGAGCGCTGATGAACGGTACTTCTCTTATCGTAAAAATGGTGACATCGGACGGATGGCAATGCTGACTGAAATTGAACCACGGCCTTGACTGCTCCTAATGAAACGGCGCTGCCATTTGAAATTGTTGAAGAACGCTTTCAAGACGTGAAATCAAGAATAGCGGGCTGTGGCGTCGACCCGAATACTGTGAAAATTGTTGCTGTTACAAAGGGGTTTGGGGCGTGGGCGATACGAGCCGCTGTCGGTCTTGGTTGTGAATTTATTGGTGAGAGCTACGCACAAGAATTGAAAATGAAATATGAAAAGCTATCGAACATCGAGAAAAACTCGTTCAAAGTTCACTTTATTGGCGGTCTGCAAACTAATAAAATCAAACTGGTAAGCAACTATGTCGATGTTTGGCAAAGTGTTGATCGTGTCGCATTGATTAACGAGATAGCGAAACGTTGCCCGAATGCGAAAATAATGCTGCAGCTAGATTTGGCGGGAGAAAGTAGTCAAGGCGGATGCGGCCTAGATAACGCAACCGCGCTGCTCGAGAGCGCCGTCGGCGCTGGCTTGGAAACTATTGGGTGTATGGCAATTGCCCCTCGTGGATCGCCTTTAGTGATTGAAAAATCTTTCCGAGAATTGTGCGCTTTCGCTGACACGCACGGACTGGTAGAGAGATCCATTGGAATGACTGGTGATCTTGAGATTGCGATTAAATCTGGAAGCACAATGGTAAGAGTTGGAACAGCTCTCTTCGGTGCGCGGTAAGAAGGCTCCAAGCGCGATACCCTCAAAGTCAGAAGGAGGTCCGATGGCTTCAATGTGGCGACAAGCAATGCTCTATTTGGGTCTCGGTCCAGATGAGGACTACGACGATCTAAACAGTCAACAGGCGAATGGGCAATTCACGCCTGCGGAAGTTGAAAGGGGAGAAAGTGCAGTAACTGTAGTAACCAGCCCCAGGAATAATAGCTCTGATGACTCGAGTTTGGATTACGATGAGGGGCAAAGAAGTAACTTGACTGCGGCTGGTATCACGTCAACAGGATCTGTTAGGACAATTCCGATCTCTAGTGCTAAACCGCATGTGATAGCTCCTCGGTCATTCAATGAGGCGCATCAAGTTGCTGACCGGTTTAAAGCCGACC
>DMOB01000105.1:0-2740 GCA_003452475.1 Acidimicrobiaceae bacterium
AATGATTGTTGCTGATCAGCTAACAGAAGACGCGCCTGGTGCTATTCACATAGGAGACGAAGAGCTTCCATGGGTTTCCGATCAAAATGGCGGCGAAGTAAAATTGTTAAGCGCAAAGATCAAGGAAGGCCTTTGGATAGTTCGCGTTCGGTTCGCTGCTGGAACCAGAGTTCAAACCCATCGACACACCGGCCCTGTCTATGCGTACACGTCAACAGGCTCTTGGTATTACGCCGAAAGTGAGTATGTAAACCAAGCAGGATCATTCTTGTATGAGCCAGCAGGCTCAGTTCATACTCTTCTAGTGCCTGAGACAAACACCGAGCTGACTGACGTTTGGTTCCAAATTTACGGAGCGAATCTAAACCTTGATGAAGGTGGCGATGTATCTTCAGTGACTGATGCCACCTCAATTTTAGCTTGGTATCGAGCCGCCGCTAAAGATTTAGGCTGGGACAACCCTCCAGTGCTAACTGACTAATTGGGCTTCCCTGAGGAGCCACCGACATCTCGTATCTTTCTGAAATCAGGACCCGTTTTTAAGTTGGAGTCATGTGAGAGAGCGATCGCTCACCCTTAATTTGTGTTTCAAAAATGCTGGAGAATAGGTGGTCTGATATTGGAGATGAAAATTTAGATGTCCTCTGTTGCCTTCTGATCGTCCTACCTGGGCGGCTTTCATTGGCTTGGTAGCCGGTAGCGCTGACAAAGAGGTCATCTAAGCTGCAACACCTCTACTTAAACTGTTCACAAGATCGATGCTGCGACTTCTATTTACTCTTCGCTGCTTGTTGAGTTGTTACTCGCGCATCATTTCTGCTCGACCCAGACCTTCTCCATCGAGAAGTTGATCATCAGCTAAATCAATTGTTACCTTTATAAGGTCACCGGTGAATAGGTTTGGCGCTTCGTAATTCGACACAGCGGTTCCTCGATCGAGACCAATATCTAAACCGGACCAGGAAATCATGAGGGAAAATATGTTGGCTGTTTCTTGCGTCGCCACCACATCACCATCGATAACTAATCGCCCCGACCCGCGATGGCTTTGTTCATCTCGCGACATGTAGAACCCTAAATTGGTTGTTCCAAGAGGAACCGGTTTAGGCGAGCGAAGTATCTGATGGCTTCCCCCAATATTCAAATCGTGCACCAGATGACCGCTACCGTCCAGATAAAGGCTGTAGCCAGAAGTTGCGTCGCCGTGAGCGATTAACACCCCTGAGACATCGGCTTTAGTCGGTTTAACCTGGGCGTCCATGCGATAGCTCCGACTTCGTAAATCAGGAGCCATATCGCTAGGCAAATGCCCCATCCCCTTCCAGAATGTGAAAAACGTGCGACCACCCAAATGACGGTCAGCGTTTTCGGCGAAGCGCTCGGCGAAACGGTCATCAAGAGGAAGCACTTGGTGCAATTCTGCCTGCTCCCACCAAAGTTCGATCATTTTGCTAAGTCGATCAGGTTCAGCTGATGACAGATCTTTAGATTCGTTGAAATCGTCCAGGAGATTGAACAATTCCCATTGATCATGTTCGTACGGAGTTCCAGGTGGGTGAAAAGCGACTGCTTTCCACCCGTCATGGACTAGTCCACGATGGCCGAACATTTCGAAATATTGAGTTACTTTGCCGGTCTGTGCATACCGGTCTGTCAAGGTCGATGCAAAACTTACGCCTTCAATCGGCTTTTGCTGAACACCGTTAATTGTCTCGGGCGCCGCCACCTTTATCAAGTCAAGCAACGTGGGAACAATGTCAGACGCGTGGCAGAACTGGTCTCTCAATCCCGGATCTGTGATCTTGCGCGGCCAGTGCACAACTAAGGGATCTCTGACTCCGCCGCCGTGAGTGTTTTGTTTATATCGACGGAGCGGTGTGTTGGCGGTCATTGCCCACCCCCAGGGAAAGTTACTGTGAGTATCGGGCCCTCCGATGTCATCGATTCTTTCAAATTTGGCTTCCATGGGTTCAGGGAGACCGTTATAGGGCCCCATAGCGTTTACGAAGCCGAGCGGTCCGCCCTCCTGACTTGCTCCGTTGTCCGAAAGAATCATGATCACGGTGTTGTCTAGTTGGCCCGAAAGGTCCAAGTGCTCAATAAGTCGAGCAAGGTGCACATCAGAATGATGGAGCATTGCGGCATATGCAGCTTGGAGTCGTGTAGCTACCTGATGAGTGATGTCGTCAAGTTGGTCCCAAGCTTCAACAAAGTCGTTTCGCGGCGGCAACTGAGTACCTCGTGGCACTATACCTAATGCGATCTGTCGCTCTAACCGTTCGGAACGCTCGGTATCCCATCCACGACGAAACATATTGTCATAGTGGTCAATAAGTTCCTTGGGGGCTTGATGCGGTGCGTGACAAGCACCGAGCCCTATCAAGGTCATCCAGGGGCTGTCGGGGATAGTCGCCTCGTGTGAAGTGATTAATTCGATCGCTTGGTCAAAAAGATCTTCAGTAAGGTGATATCCGGTGGAAAAATTTCCGGGCGGTGAAATGTGGCTGTTGTCACGAATCAGCTCCGGTGAGTATTGGTCGGTCTCGGCATCGAGAAAGCCATAGAACCGGTCGAAGCCCCTGCCTAATGGCCAACCGTCAAATGGCCCTGTAGGTCCTGATTCGGTTAACGGAGTAACATGCCACTTTCCAATCATGTAGTTCCTGTAGCCGTGCGGACGCAGTATCTCGGCGAGAGTCCCAGCATCTGGACTGATTTTTCCTCTGTAACCCGGGTAGCC
>DMOB01000136.1:0-3687 GCA_003452475.1 Acidimicrobiaceae bacterium
TTATCAGTTCCCTCATCAGAATTAGTTTGATTTATGCGAGTTGCTGGCCGCGACCGAAGGTAATAGGTGGTCTTCAGACCGACCTTCCAAGCGTGCATGTACATAGAGGAAAGTTTTCCAATGCTTGGACTCTCCATGAACAAATTAAGAGATTGACTCTGGTCGATATATGCCCCTCTTTGCGCAGCTAGATCTATCAGAGATCGCTGCGGAAGTTCCCAAGCAGTTCTATATATCGCCCTTAGATCTTCAGAGATTTCTGTTATTCCTTGGATCGACCCCTCCGCTCTTTTTATGCGAGCAGCCATTTCCTGATCCCAAAGACCCTGCTTCTGAAGATCACGTACTAAGTATCGATTGATTTGGAGAAACTCGCCGGACAATGTTTCCCGTTTGAAAAGGTTAGATACCTGAGGCTCAATACATTCGTAGCATCCAGCTATAGAGGCAATGGTCGCTGTTGGAGCAATTGCGATTGTTAGTGAATTTCGAAGTCCGTGTTGACTAATTCGATCTTTAAGCACCGCCCATTTGGAGGCATCTGTAGGTTCCACGCCCCACAAGTCGAATTGCAAATCACCCATAGCGGCTCGAGTTTGATCGAAACCTTCATGGGCTCCATACTCTTGCGCTAAATCACAGCTTGCTGACAGTGCCCAGTAATAAATCTCTTCACTAATTCGAGTCGATAGTTCAAGAGCTTCTGGCCCATCAAAAGTCATACCGAGCTGAAAAAACACGTCTTGAAGGCCCATAAGGCCTAAACCGACCGGGCGCCATTTACTGTTCGAGCTACCCGCTTCTGAAGTCGGGTAGAAGTTAATGTCAATGACCCTATCTAAGAACGGAACAGCGGTTTTTACGACTTCGCCTAAACGGTCAAAATCAAATTCACCGTTTCGGACAAGCCTCCCTAAATTAACCGATCCAAGGTTACATACTGCTGTTTCATCTTGACTCGTAACTTCGAGAATTTCGGTACACAGGTTGGAGAGGTGAACAACGTTTCCATCTTTGCCCGTTTGATTGCATTTAAGGTTGGAGGAATCTTTAAACGTGACCCAACCGTTGCCAGTTTGAGCCAGGGTTCTCATCATCCGTGAATACAACTGCCGAGCAGGCACCTGCTTATCGAAGAGCCCTGCTTGTTCGGCTCCTAAGTAAGCCTGGCGAAAATCATCGCCATACAAATCTGTAAGATGCGGCACTACCTTGGGATCAAAGAGCGACCACTGCCAGTCCTTTTCGACTCTTTCCATGAATAAATCTGGGATCCAATTAGCTATGTTCAAATTGTGTGCTCGACGCGATGTGTCTCCAGTGTTATCTCGCATTTCGAGAAAATCTTCAACGTCAGAGTGCCATGACTCTAAGTAAACACAAGCAGCGCCTTTTCGACGTCCGCCTTGGTTAACTGCCGCTACAGATGAATCAAGGGTTTTTAGCCAAGGCACTATTCCGTTTGACAACCCATTTGTACCCTCGATTAACGAGCCCTTGGACCGTACTCGATGCCAAGCAACACCTATTCCGCCTGCAAACTTTGAGAGCTTTGCAACATCGGTATATCTTTTGTATATGCCCTCTAAAGAATCTTCTGGACTGTCTAGAAGATAGCAAGAAGACATTTGAGGGTGTTTAGTTCCAGAGTTAAACAAAGTCGGGCTTGAAGTGAGATATTCGAGACTCGACATAAGCTCATATAGAGTTATCGCTTCTTCGGCTGATCGAGCCAAGCCGCATGAAACACGTAGCATAAAATATTGCGGAGTTTCGATTACTGACCTTTTGCTGGGATGCCTAAGTAGATAACGGTCGTAAACAGTCCTCAAACCAAAAAATTCAAATAGATTATTTCTGTCAGCCATTACCGCATCATTAAGCTTGCGTGCGTTCTCACGAACGAAATCCAGGACATCGCCATGGATCAGCCCGCAGTCGAATCCAAGCTCTATTGATTGACTGAACGAGTACACATTCTCGTTTTGGACTTCTTTATCTACAAAAGTTCCGAGTAAGCGAGCTGCTAGGCGAGAATAGTTAGGTTCTTCAATGATCAAAGCTGCCGCAGTACGAATTGAAAGCTCATCAAGTTCTGTTGTCGTGGCGCCATCGTGCAAACCTGAAATAGTTCGAGTCGCTATACGTAAAGGGTCGACGCCAGCTAGGCCTGTTGCGCAACGTTCGACAGCGCGAACAATCTTATTTACGTCCACGGGTTGCAACGATTTATCACGCTTCTGAACGCGCATCGCTGATCCCGAGCTATCGCTTAGATTACTTACTGTTTCTTCTTCAGTTACCGCCACGCTTCGTCCTCAGAACATCAACACCATTAGCCACAACATCGACGACTCTTAGAACCGACCAAATATCTGGTCAATGAACCGACAACATTCCTGGACTAATGATTACAGCCTTGTAGTTACAACGTTGTCAAGCATGTGTACAGGTTGTGAGGGACTACTTCAAGGAACTTTTAACTTTCTTTTCGATTATCGCTGGTCAGGCAACATTTATTAAACCACTTAGAGTAGTCAAAAATCTTCCTACCAGAAACAAGTACTAGAATCGACACCCATGACAAACGATATCCGCAGGATTCTCGTCGTTGGCGCTTCACTAGCTGGCGCTAGAGCGGCACAAAATTTACGCGTAGAAGGTTTCGAAGGAGAACTTACTCTTATCGGGTCTGAAGTACACCTTCCATACGACAGGCCTCCCCTTTCAAAAGGAATACTCAGTGGAGAGACCGACACTGAGAACTTGACCTTGAACCCTGCCTCATCTTATGCCTCTGCTTCGATTGAATTACTCCTTGGCGAACCAGCCACACAACTAAACACAGCCAAACGAATTCTCACTGTAGGTGGTGAACAATTAAGCTACGATGCTTTAATAATTGCTACAGGCGCCACCCCAAGAAAACTTTCGGGAATACCTCAAATAAGTGGTATCGAGGTGCTTCGAACCATCGACGACGCGTTAGCTATCAAATCTCGACTTCAGAAAGACGCTCATGTCATCGTAATCGGTGCTGGCTTCGTAGGGTCGGAAGTTGCTTCCTCTGCTACACGCCAAGGGTGCCATACTACGGTCGTGGAAGCAGCCACGACGCCACTCACTCGTGGGCTTGGTGCTCAAATGGGCAAAATCTGTGGGGATCTGCACTCAGCGAACCAGGTAACACTGTTGACGGGGACGACAGTTCAACGCGTGATCGGTAGCGAACAAGTTGAAGCAGTACTTTTGAGCAATGGGCTTACGTTGCCTGCAGATTTAGTAGTGGTAGGTATCGGCGTTGAGCCATGTACCAACTGGCTAACCAATTCAGGTTTAGAAATATCTGATGGAATCGTTTGCGACCAGTACTTGAATGCAGGTGCGCCTGGGGTCTACGCAATCGGTGATGTCGCTAAGGTTCCCAATCAATGGATAGGGCCAGAACCTAAAAGGTTTGAACATTGGACTGCAGCTACAGAACAGGCAATGCTCGTAGCCAAAAATTTACTTAATCCTGAAGCGGCTAAGCCATACAACTCGGTTCCGTTCGTATGGTCGGACCAATATGGCAGCCGCATTCAAATCGCAGGAAATCCTCAAGGAACTGATAAGGCAGAAGTCCTAGTTGGCTCGACTGCAAGTAATTCTTTTGTAGCTGGCTACCGCAGCTCTGAACGCCTTACG
>DMOB01000189.1:0-4769 GCA_003452475.1 Acidimicrobiaceae bacterium
TTACGAATTAATTCTTCTCTTGTCTTATCTCCGGGAAGAATTTGCATTGCATGCATGCCAACCCCCGGCCTTGACCTAACTCCGCGGACTGCTGAGCCTGTTGAAACAACACCAAGGCGCCGAGCGGTGTAGCTATTGTGCAAAAAAGTGTTCAAAGAGCCACTCACTATTAGATCATTTCTTCTTGCAGCAAGACCCTCTCCATCATAGTTTTCAGCTCCTAGAGATCGTTCGTCAGTTGGGTCATCAAAAAGCGTCAAATCAGCTACAGCTATTGTCTCTCCCATTCGTTCAGCAAAAGGCGAGCGGCCCTTCGCCACCCGATCGCCTGTCAAAGATCCGGCCACCACTCCTAGGAAAGCGGCGGCTACTGATGGTTCAAAAATAACGGTGACGCGTTGACTGGACGGCTTTGTTGCCCCAAGTAAACTGGTGGCCCCATCCACCGCTTCTGCTACGACTTTGTCAAGATCAAGATCTTCAAGTCGCCTGGCCATATCTCCGTAATACCCTATTTGTGTCTCACCCGATTCCTCAACTAATGGTTGAACTCCAACACTGCAACTACCGCCCTCTTCATGGATAGCGATGCCCGCAGTTGATGCCAACGCAAATTCAGCCCAACCATTCGACCAACTTGAAGCACGTACACCCGTAACCCGTTTATCTCTAGCTAAACAGCGACGTTCCAAATCAATTGCTATCGCAATTTTTTCGTCCTCGGATATATCTATAACTGATCTATCAAATAGATTTAACCCCGGAGACTCTACGCCATCTGGTGTAGCAATAGCCTGGTGGGGATCCTTCTCAGCAAAAGTCAGATTTTGCCGAGCCTCGTTTACGACTTCTAACACAATCTCTGGATCTAACGAACCAGCTGAGGCAAATCCTTCACAACCATCGATGATAATTCGGATACCTACTCCCTGACTTGATCCAGATTTTAGGGACTCGACTTCTCCACGATACGCGTTCACGGTCGTCGATCGGCCGCGCGAAAGTGCTACCTCTATTTCTTCCCCGCTTTTTGCTGCATCCACAATTTCTTTTGCTATGTCTGGTAGTTCGCGTCTAGTCATGCTGCGGTTCCGCCAACTGTGAGGGCGCTAACTCGCAACGTTGGCTGGCCATCGCCAACCGGAACACCTTGTCCATCTTTTCCGCAAGTGCCAGGGCTTCCCATAGCAAAATCGTTGGCGATCACGTCAATATTTTTCAAAACTTCGGGACCATTGCCAATCAGATTACCCTCTCGGAGGGGCTCAGTAATTTCGCCATTTTCTATCAAATATGCCTCAGTCATTCCAAATACAAAATCACCAGTAGCCGTGTTTACTTGACCCCCTCCTAGCTGGGCAACATAAACACCGTGAGTTGTATCAGCAATAATGTCGGCTGGTTCAGTTTCCCCGTTTGTAACAAATGTATTGGTCATACGCACCATAGGCAGGTGTTGGTAGCTCTGCCGTCTGCCATTTCCTGAAGGAACACGACCAGCATCTTTAGAACGCAGGTGATCCCACATGTAGTCGGTTAATACACCATTCTCTATTAACGTGTTACTTTGGGTAAAAGCTCCTTCATCATCAATGGTAAGGGCTCCCCACTCCACGCCCATTGTCCCATCGTCAATCAGCGTTACAAGCGGAGAAGCCACCTGCTGCCCAATTCGGTCTTTGAACACAGAAGCACCTTTTTTTACTAAATCAGCTTCAAGCCCATGGCCGCATGCCTCATGAAAAAGCACCCCTCCGCCGCCATTTTTGATAACCACGGGTAACTCACCGCTGGGTGCAGGACGCGCTCGAAGTTTTGTTATCGCTCTGGCTGCAGCTCGTTCTGCCAGCTTCTCTACATCATTTTCTTCGAACAGTTCATAGCCAACTGTATACCCCACTGTTTCTCGGCCCGTCTGGAGGCCTTGATCACCTGTTGCTACGCAATTAACTGAAAAAAGAGTTCTCACTTGATCATCCGCCCGGAAGACCCCGGCAGTATTAGCTACTAGAATTCGCCTCCGTCCCTCGGAATATCCAACTGTCACTTGAGAGATCGCTCTACCCGCTGAACGCGCTGCTTCATCCGCTCTGCGTAAGAGTGCCACTTTGGCTTCTTTCGACACGAGATTTGGAAGCATCTTGACACGAGTAGAGGCAAGGCCATTTCCGTTAAGAGCAACTAAGGTTGTCTTAGACGAGCTAGTCGCCGCTGAAGCAGCTACTTCAGCGGCGTCTTTGAGCCCCTCGGAGCTGAGATCCGACGTATGGGCAAAACCCGTAATTTCTCCAACAGTGACTCGGATACCCACGCCGCGATCCCTGCTGGAAGACATGGAGTCGACACGGCCCTCGTCGAAGCTAGAGCTAGCACTCTGGCGATCTTCAGCGAACAATTCTGCCCACTCACCACCCTTTGCAAGGGCGATTCGTAAAGTTGTTTCGACAAGGGCGGGATCTAACAAAGGCTCGGGAGCGAAGTCTTCTGACATTGACTCTCTTTCTGCAGAATTTACTCAGATTACCCGGGATAATCGGTTAGAACCCCTTCAATGGGTTTCAACTTTGTAAGAATGGGACTACAACAGCGGGTAAGGCAACATTTTGCTAGCGTCAATGTTGTAGTTCAGCTCTATTGACCTTTTAGTTATTCCTGACCAACCTTCAACTTTCACAATTTTCTTATGAGTTCCAAAAGCAAGCTCCGTTGATGAAACATCAGACAACTGAAGATAATCACGCTCTGTCTTGGTGGAAGGAACTTCTTTATATAGCTGGCTTTTATTTTGTGTATAGCCAGATACGAAATCAGTTTGGTTCAAACGGTTTGTTTGCGGCTACTTCTAGCACAGCCGCTAACAACGCCGAACTGGTAATAAAGTTTGAACGTGCTTTAGGGCTCTACTTTGAGGAAACTGTCCAAACAACATTTCTCAATTTCACTTGGTTCATGTGGGCTTCTAACGTTTTCTACGGAAGTCTCCATTTCATAGTCACGATCGGAGCAGGCATTTATCTTTACTGGAAATTTCCTTTTCGTTTTCGCCGTTACCGAAGCACGTTAGGAGCTACAACTGCAATAGCGCTAACTGGTTTCGCCCTTTTTCCGCTCATGCCGCCCCGTCTCTTATCAGCTGAAGCACCGTATGGAGCCAATTTAATTGGATACAAATTCGTTGATAGTCTTTCTGAGTTCGGAGGACTTTGGTCTTTCGACTCAGGAACTATGCAAGCAATTTCAAACCAATGGGCAGCAATGCCAAGTCTTCATTTAGCATGGGCCGCTTGGTGTGTTTACGCTTTGTACCCAATCCTTCGTCGTAAAGTATCTCGCAGTATCTTACTTACTTACCCATTGCTCACTCTTTTTACGATAGTCGTTACCGGAAATCACTATTGGATAGATGGTATTGCCGGGTTACTTACCCTTGCATTAGGGGCAACAATTGGTAATAGGTTAAACGGTTATTGGGGAAGACGCCGTCTAATAACTTCTCTCAAGCTCTAGGATCCTTATAGATAACTGTCCTTTTTTTAAATGTCTGACATAGCTTTAATGTGAGACACAAATAGTTTCTTTCCTTGTCTAGAATTTGGTGACGCTGACCCATGCACCTCGAGAAAATTAAAAGTCCAGGTGATCTAAATCCACTGAATTATAAAGAACTCGTTGAGCTAGCTGCAGAGATGAGAGAATTTATAGTTCAAGCAGTAGCTAAGACAGGTGGCCATCTCGGCTCTAATCTAGGCGCCGTAGAATTGACGATAGCTCTTCATCGAATTTTTAAATCTCCACAAGATGTAATTATTTGGGACACAGGGCATCAAACATACGTCCACAAAATGATTACTGGCCGTCAGGCTGACTTTTCGCAACTTAGGAAACGAAACGGCCTCTCCGGCTATCCGAGCTCTTCAGAATCTGAGCATGACTTCGTTGAGAATAGCCACGCGTCAACATCATTGAGTTGGGCCTCTGGTCTGGTTACCGGATTTGAACTAACAGGCCAAGAGTCTCGCCGGGCAATCGCTGTGATCGGTGATGGATCAATGACAGGAGGTATGGCTTTCGAAGCCCTAAATAACCTTGGTCATTATGGTCAAAAGGCAATCATTATTCTAAATGACAATGGTCGGTCTTACGCTCCAACTGTCAGTCGCCTTTCTACCGCAGTGTCAAGGCTTCGCCAATCCCCTAACTACTGGAAAGGACGTCAAGCGGTTACAAGCATACTTGACAAAATACCACTTGGTGGAGAAGTTAAACGAGGGCTCTCTGGCGCTGCTGCAGCAATGAGAGACATGTGGGAACCACCAGCGTTCTTTGAGACTTTAGGAGTTCGGTATCTCGGTCCAATCGATGGCCACGACTTCGAAGAGTTAGAATCTGCGCTCCGTTCTGCTGCGACGTATGATGACGGACCCATAGTCGTCCATGTCTTGACAGAAAAGGGAAGAGGGTATGCTCCTGCGGAAGACGACGATGAAAAACATTTTCATGATATTGCTATATTTGATCCGGCGACTGGGAGCGAATCTGCCAATCACAAAGGCGCGTCCTATACCAAAACTTTCACAAACATATTGTTGGAGTCAGCCGAGAATGATCCAAAAATCGTTGCTATAACAGCAGCCATGCCCGGATCTACTGGTCTTATACCATTTCAGAAACGTTTTCCTGATCGTTTTTTTGACGTCGGCATAGCTGAACAGCATGCCTTAACTTCAGCAGCCGGCATGGCTACTGAAGGTTATAAGCCTTATGCTGCA
>DMOB01000230.1:0-3293 GCA_003452475.1 Acidimicrobiaceae bacterium
CAACTTCATATCGCATATAGCCCGCAGAGACCGACCTATTAATCTCTCAATCTCTAATGTTCTGCCTTTTTGCTTGCCCTTTTTCGATTCGCGGTTAACGCGTTCATGGCTCGAACCTGGAAGCATCGAATATTCTGCTGTAACCCAGCCCTCACCCTTACCCCGCATCCATCGAGGAACATCATCATCAATCGAAACGGTACAAAGTACTTTAGTTCGACCAAAACTGACTAGAACCGATCCAGGAGTTTGCTCTGTGAAACCGCGCTGAAATTTAATCGGCCTTAGTTCGTCATTATTTCTTCCATCAGGACGCATTAGTAATCTTTCTTGTTAATTCACATCACACTGTAAAGATAGACCCCGTAGCTGCTAGGTCAACAATCCCGCTAAAGGCCATTTCCGCTTCAGCCAAGTGAACAGACCTATCAGAGTTGGGCGGTATGTGTGTCACTACCAGACGCTTAGCTTCAACTTTAGAGGCTTCAGATGCTAGGTGGCGACAACATATGTGAGGTATTGATAAATCCTTCGTTGTTTCTGTAAGAGTTCCTTCACCCAATACCAGAGAAGGTTTTATCCCAAGATTGCTCAATGACCAATTCGGACCTGTGTCTGCCGTATAGAAAATTGATTTGTCGCCCAAGGTGAAACTCATAGCAAGAGTCTCGACAGGATGATCTGTCCTAGAAAAACGAATCGTGATATCTCCGACTACAGACGCAGCTCGGTCTTCGACTATTTCCCATTCAAACAAGTCCGAACTATCACCGTCAGGGTGAAATGCATCAGTCACCTGTTGCACTCCGACTGTTGTTAAAACTTTGAGATTGGCGCGCTGAGTAAAATACTTGACGGCGTTGTAGACAACGGGTAGCTCTGCACAATGGTCTGGATGATGATGAGAGACTAGAAGCGCATCAAGATTCTCTATACCAACATGCTCTTGTAAATTCGCTAACGTTCCCGGGCCACAATCGACCCACAAGCTAGTTGTCGCACTTTGAACAAGATAGCCGCTACATGCTTCCCCAGCCGCTGCATAGGTACCAGAACAACCCAACACTGTTACAGACAACGCGCTCATTTTCAGCTAACTCCATCCGAACTCAAAGCCCCGTAGCCAAAAAAGTTATTCACCAACATAATCGTAAGCTTTCGGTGAAGGTCTAAAGCAATGCAGCATCAAGATTAAAAATAAATAATTTTTTCGGCACTTGCGGTAGCCGAATCAAGGTCACTCGTCCACGCTCCAGTCGAAAGATACTTCCAACCATAATCGCAAACCACAAAAACAATTACGCCACTTTCTATTTGCGCCGCAGCTTTACGGCAGCCAGCTAGCGCAGCCCCAGAACTGATACCAGCAAAAAGCCCAGCTTCCTTTACCAACAGTCGAGCACATTCGATTGACTCTTTGGGACGCACAATCATTTTGCGATCAAGCAAGTCTTGTCCTCCCCAACGCTCAAAAACTGGAGGCACAAACCCATCATCAAGACTTCTAAGCCCTTCTACGTTTTCACCGGCCGGAGGCTCAACGGCCCAAACTTGAACACTTTTTTTCATCTCTTTTAGATAGCTGCCGACGCCCATAAGGGTTCCGCTTGTACCTAGACCAGCGACAAAATGCGATATGTCTGGTACGTCCCTTAATATTTCTGGCCCCGTGGTTTCGTAGTGAGCTCGTGGATTAGAGTCATTTCCGTACTGATAGAGAAAAGCCCATTCTGGGTGTTCAGCAGCCATCTGCCGAGCAACGCGCACTGAACCATTAGAACCCTGCTCTCCTGGGGTAAAAATTATTTCTGCACCAAAAATTTCTAACAACTGGCGTCGTTCGACAGAAATGCTTTCCGGCACAACAACAACTATTGGGTAGCCTCGCTGACTCGCAATCATGGCCATTGCTATTCCTGTATTTCCTGAGGAAGGCTCAATAATCGTTTGACCTGGCGTCAACAGTCCCTTCATCTCAGCATCATTAATCATTGCTTTAGCAATTCGATCCTTTACTGAACCAGCCGGGTTGCTACCTTCCAGCTTTGCCAAAATTTGGACATTCGAATTCGGACTCAGCTGGCTAACATCAAGGATTGGCGTTTCACCAATTAGTTCATCTATTCCTCTATAGACGGTCAAAGCATTTAGCCTCCGGCTACCGCAGGCAGAATTGACAATTCGTCGCCGTCCATGACGGCTGTTGCCATTTTGTCTAGATAGCGCACATCTTCATCATTTACATAAACGTTTACGAACCGATGCAAAGATCCGTCCTGGTCCAACAGATTGGTTTCCATTCCAGGAAATTTACGCACAATCCCTTCAATTATCTCTCCTACTGTTTCCCCATCTACATCGAGACGAGCCTCGCCATTCGCGTGGGGTCGTAAAACAGTAGGCAAACGAACGCTAATAGACATCAAATCTCCATTTCCAAAACCCGACTTATCTTGTCAAGATTCTAGAGGACAAATAGCTGATACCCCACTAGGGACGCTCTTGTTCCCACAACCCTCAGAACCAGTATCATTGCCAGTATGGTGCAAAAGGGCCCCTCGGATAGAACGACGGTCGCTTCCAACCGTCGCGCCCGGGCAGATTACGACATTCTTGATACTTACGAGTGTGGCTTGGTACTTAAGGGAAGCGAAGTGAAATCACTCCGAGCGGGCTCCGTTCAGATCAATGATGCATTCGCTCGAGTTAGAAGTAATGAGATATGGATTATGGGAATGAGCATCTCTCCATGGAGCCATGCTTCAGCACAAAACGGTCACATCGTCGATCGGCCTCGAAAACTTTTACTTCATCGAACAGAAATCAACAAATTACGAATACGCACTGAACAAGAACCTCTTCAGATGATTCCACTCTCAATTTATTTTCGAGAAGGACGAGCGAAATTAGAATTAGCGCTTGCAAAAGGCCGGAGGATGTATGACAAGCGGCACGCAATTCGAAAACGCGAATCAGACCTAGAAGCGCGACGCGCCATGAGTTACCGAAACCGTTAACGCTTCAAGAACCAATCGCCGTTCAATGAGCGGTAGCCTTGAGCATTATTGCCAAGACCCTGCGCTTGGCAGATCACGGGGGTGATCGGCTTCGACTTTGACGGTTGATTTGAGAGAAGCGAGTCGTGGTCTCCGGATCCACGTTAAAGAGTCGGAACAATCACAAACGCCAACGTCAAAACCAATGACATGGCACTCGCTGCCTGATAAAGGCAACGGGTAACGGCCCCACTACCTCAGCCCTTCAGGTAGAGGTGGCCCTCATTTGAAGGGCTT
>DMOB01000093.1:0-5339 GCA_003452475.1 Acidimicrobiaceae bacterium
GCAGATTATTGTAGAGCGCCACCATTACCTCGACTTTTCCATTTGGAAAGCTATCTATATGGGTAGCTGTCCCATATAGCCGAGCAGTTTTTTCTCCGTTCAAATAAAGATGCAAATGGCCCGCCCCATCAACATGATTGCCGTCGCCCATAACCGGGTCAATCAGCATTCCGACAAGCTCAACATAAACATTCCAGCCAGACTTTTTATCCTCTATCACTTCAATATCTAATGTTGGCGAAGCTCCCACAAATTCTACGAAATCATCTGAATGGTGATGATGTTCTTTGGGCTCTTTAAGGCTGATGAACGTCTCGACCGAAACCTTCTTACCATCCCAGATATAGATAGAATGGTCATTAGAAGCAAGTTCAACTCCCACAGTGTGATCACCGGGCGCTAACTCAGAGTAGTGAATCCATTCGTTGTAGAAGCGTAGAACTTTTACTCCATTCACTAACAGGTGATAGTGCCCTTGCCCATCTACATGTTCACTTGAAGCAGCAGATGGTTCTACCTGGAGATCAGAAGTTACATGTACATTCACTCCACTAACGGGATCTGCTGTCACCTCTACATTCAATTTAGGTCTACTAGCTCCTACGAATTCTCTGAGTGTTGAGTGACCATGTGCGTGTCCTTCATGGTCCATTTCGTCTTCATGATCCACCTTTTGGATTAATTCCTCTGATTGCGGGTCACCGGCGAAATCATTAGAGGTAGAGCTACAAGCAGCCACCAAACAAGCAGCCACCAAACACAAGCCACAACGCTTCATGAAATTTATCACTCCGCAAAATTATCAAATCTAATCGCATGACACTCGCTTCACCGAAAGTTTAAACGCTCATTTAGCTTGCTGTAGAAGCAGGACTTTCTGTTCAAAAGGAGCTACAAAATCACTCATTAGAATTTCTCACCAAAATTAACTGGCTCATTACTCAGTTCTATTATCTCGATCATTGAGGGTTGTCCTTGCAGCGCTGCGCACTAGAAAAGCAGCAAGAAAAGTTGTCAGAGGAAGAGCGGCCACAAGACCAATCGAACCGCACAAGGTACGGACTATTTCGATCGAGATTAATTCAGAATTCGCAACTAGCCCAAGTGGCTGATCTGAAACGGCGAACAGCAGCAGAAGAGGAATACTGGAACCTACATATGCAAGCAGGAGAGTGTTCACTGTCGAGGCTATATGTTCTCTACCAATTTTTAGCCCTGACCTCACTAACTGTGGTGCCGACATCTGACTATTTTGTGCACTCAGCTCGAGAACCGTCGCAGCCTGAGTAACGGTCACATCATCGAGGGCTCCCAGCGCCGCAATGATCGTTCCCCCTAGAAGAAGGCCCCGCAAGTCAAGGCTTTCCGATAGCAATGGCAAAACAAGTGACTCCTCGCTAGAAAAACCACTGAAAGACGCAAGTTCAAAAAATATCCAAGAGATCCCTAAGGTAAAACCTAAAGCAATAAGAGTTCCTGCAAGCGCCACTGTTGTCATGACCGTGAAACCATGTGTGAGATAGAGACTGAAAAATGCGATTAACGCTGCTGCGACCACACACACCAGCACGGGGTCGTTACCGTCAAGAACCGACGGAGCAACAAATTTCACAAGAACCAATACTGTCCCAGCCATTGCAACTAGGGCTAGCAAGCCACGCGTTCTGGCTAGGCAGACAACAAAAACGGCGAATAGTAAAGCTAGCCACCATAGTGATGTTCGGCGGTCACGATCTTCGTAGTAGTAAGAATTAATATCTTGGTGATAACCAACGATTATGTCTTCGCCTACCGAAAGCTTGGGGAAGGTGCGGTCAAATGAAGTATTCACTTCAGGCAAAGCAACGAGCGAACCTGCTTCAGATCCTTCATGAACCGTGATCAAAACGTTTCGACAAAATTCAATTTCACCGCTAATTGAATAAGAGCAGACGCTATCTTCAACCTCCTCTACCGTGGCGTTAAGCAGCTCTGAGACCAATCCGATTTTTAGAGCATTTTCTTTAATGTCTTCTTGCCCTCTGCCATCAGGCCACAATGCAACAAGTCCTACGATCGTGGCAAACCCAGCTAACGCTGTTAGCACAAACAACCACCGAAAAATAGTTAGCCGCCGGCCATCAAAATCCATCGAAGATCGAGCTGAGGCATGGTTGTGGCTGTGAATGTGTTTGTTTAAACTTTTGTCTTTACGTCCCATTCGATAAACCAGACCCACCTACATATTTCTTCTCACCTTATTCGGTGTTTGCACAAAAAAACTTCGTGGTTTTACCCAAAAGACGATTAGGTAAAGTCCGATACACCACAGATATGGAGGCAAAACCTCATTACTTAGACTTCATGCCTGGGACTGCTTAAGCATATGGTTGCTGTGACATGTTCGCTGTCACCTTAAGGTCCTCTCACAAAATAGTCGCTGGACAGTGTCCAGCGCATCCTCAAAGAGAAGACTGATTATAGAATTACCCAAAACTATGTCGCGCACATTTACTTACTTGAACCGGCCGAAGCATTGGCAATATTCTCCCAATGACAGCCATGGAGTAGACGTTGACATAATCACACTAGGTGCAACAATGGAAGCATGTTTGATCCACAACATGTAATAACAACCGCCGAGAATCTTCGTCGCCTCGTGCCGGCGCCCCGCCCGGCTCAGGAAACTAAGGTGTTATCAGCACTTGATACACACTGCCGTCGATGGATCCAGAGAAGCCCTTTCGTTGTGATCTCTAGCTTTGACTTGGCCGGGAATATGGACTTGTCCCCCAAGGGTGATCCTCCGGGTTTTGTTAAAATTCTCGACAACACAACGTTGGCCATTCCTGACCGTCCCGGCAATCGCAGACTTGACACGCTGAACAACCTCTTGCAGCAGCCTCAAGTCGGTCTTATGTTCATCGTCCCAGGAAGGGGCGAGGTCCTTAGGGTCAGCGGCACAGGCCAGATCGTTACTGATCCTGACCTACTATCCACAATGGCAGTGGTGGAACGACCCCCAAGATTAGCCCTAGTCGTGACTATCGACGAGATCATGTTCCATTGCGGGAAATCAGTAATCCGATCGAAACTGTGGTCTCCTAGCGAATGGCCTGATATCCAGGGTCTGGCAAGTTACGCTGAATGCTTAGGCGACCAAACCACGTCCGATGAGACAGTGACTCAGATGGAAGCCAGGTTCGCATCATGGCGAGACGGGAACGAACTCTACTAGACGGGCAATGTATCTTCGACGACGCCCTCCAAGCCGCACTCGTAACTACGTCGCCGCCCCTCACAGCCAAGCGCGTGCAGTCATCACCTAGAGGCCAATTGGAGTAGGACCTGAAATCAGAAGGCTCTCTAACGGTTGAACCCACTAATTAAATCAAAATACTCAATCTCAAAGCCAGCTCTAGCAGCCCAGTCTTTAAAACTCTCTGAAACCGGCCCCAAAACACAAAGCCGGCCGCCATCTGTTCGCTCAACAATCTGGTGAACAAAACTACCTTGAGCGAATCTTTCCCCGTGATATTGGAAGTGTTCTGAATTACTGAATGCCTCTAAGAAGGTAAAAACGGTCTCTTCTTTATTCATGTACGCGTTATACCTGACGGTGCCTGGTTCCTCAGCGTCGTTGAGGGCAACCATCGCCTTCGCAATTTCTCGCAGATCATGTGCTTTGCCGGGAATAATATTCAGTTCATAAGTGACTTGGATCTGCTCCCACATGGCTCACTATTCTACCCCACATTTCGCAACACTCAATGCAGATCAGGCAGTTTGATCGTTACTCGTTGATAGTGGAGCCCTGCAGGACGCAAGCGCCATTACAAATAGGAAAGCCCTTCTTCGGTAACGAGCAAAAGAGGAACGATTCTGCCCACTTACTAACTAAGCGTGCCATCAAGTACAGCTACTTAGCAGCCCGTTCACCGAACCCTCGTGCCATATCCTTTATAGAACGCCAAGCCAACACCAAGAAAAACTCTAAGACGCACAAACCGGCGACGGTTGCCCCGCCAGCTGTTCCGTAATGAAAGCTTAAGAGTAGGCCTACGAACACCGCCAGGGCCCCCAACAACATGGACACCAGCATGATAACCGGAACACGACTGACTAATAGAGTGGCGGTAGCAGGAGGAGCGACGATGAGTCCAAACACTAGGAGAGTACCTATTGTTTGGAAGCTTGTCACAATGCTGAGAGCCAATAGTGCCAGCAACGCAGCTTGAGCTAACTTGGGTCGCATCCCAAGGGTTGTAGCTTTAACTTCGTTGAAGGCCAAAGCAATAAACGGTCGATGCAGCAACACCATACAAATAACCACGAAACTGACTGCGATCAGCTGAGTCCTGATATCAGAGCGCGAAACTCCTAATGAATCACCAAAGAGTATCGCTGTGACGTCGGTAGCAAATGACTGTGCCTGTGAGACAATCACGACGCCCAGCGAAAGCATTCCAACGAATAGTAACCCAATCGCCGTGTCATCTCGCATAGCCGTTCGATTCGAAACAAAGGTAACAAGCCCACTCATAACGAGCGCAGCTACAAATGCTCCAATTAAGGGATCGAACCCCCACAAGATTGCCAACGCAACTCCGGGAATAACCCCGTGCGCCAGCGCGTCACCGAGGAATGCTAGGCCACGCAAAACGACCCAGGTTCCTACTAGTGAGGTTGCCACAACAGCGAGGAGGCTTCCAACTAGCGCTCGTTGCATGAACGCAGGTGTGAAGGCCTCAGTCACAAAGTCCATTACTTCACAACATCATTGATCATTATGGTCAGTCAAGGCTTCTGAGATAAGTCTGCTATTAGTTCGGATCATGTCCAAGTAGGTCGCAGCTCCAGATCCCTCTAATCCGAGTGACTCAGAGTAAAGGTCTATGACTTTGATGTCGCCTATCTCATCGGCGAGGGTTGAAGCAAGCACATCAGAAGATGCTACATCAGCGAAAATGGCAGGAACGTCATAGCTTTCAATTACTTCGATAAGTTCAGCCAACCCTTTGGCGCTAGCACTGTCCAAGGTGCTTGAGCTTGGAATCACTGTTGCGACTACTTTGAAGTCGTATCGCTTAGCAAAATAACTGAACACTTCGTGATTAGTTACCAAAACTCTTTTATCGCTCGGGATTTCTCCGAGGAGGTCATCAACCTCAGCGTGAAGCTTCTGAAGCTGGGCGACATAGCCGTCAGCATTACTCTTGAGTAAGTCTGAATCTAAACCATCGACGTTTGCAGTGAGAAATCCAACGAGGCCCTCAACAACTTCAATCATTTGTAATGGGTCGGTGAAAAAATGTGGATCCGATCCGGTGTGGTTGTGTCCAGCGTGATCGTCATGATCG
>DMOB01000100.1:0-4299 GCA_003452475.1 Acidimicrobiaceae bacterium
GGTAATCCCGACGTACATACAACACCCCATTTCTATGGCTCAGCGAGCCGTTACCGTCACATCAATTATTGGGAACCGCTTAGCTCTTGGCATTGGTTTATCTCATAAGCCGGTAATCGAGAAGCAGTATGGGTATTCGTTCGAACGTCCTGTTCGGCATCTTCAAGAATTTCTAGAAATATTAAACCCCCAATTGCGAAATGAAGCTGTTCGTTTCACCGGCGAGCTTATGTCAGGAAAAAATTCTACGATGTTGGAAGGGGCGCCTGCTCCCGATGTTCTTGTAGCGGCCCTTGGGCCTCAAATGCTTCGGCTGACAGGCAAAATGGCTGATGGAACAATTACCTGGATGACTGGTAATAAAACGTTAGCTGACCTTACCGTTCCAACGATAAGAGAAGCAGCCGATGAGGCAGGAAGGCAAAAGCCACGTGTTGTCGTTGGGTTGCCGGTTCTTTGTACGGATGATCTCGATGCCGGCCGTGAACGGGCAGCTAAAATTTTTCAGATCTACGGAAAACTACCGAGTTACCGGGCGATGCTTGATCGAGAGTCGCTAAGCGGGCCAGAAGATATTTGCGTTATTGGCAATGAACGTGAAATCCGAGATCAACTGCGAGCGACATTCGATTCGGGCGCCGATGACGTTATAGCTGTGGAGTTTGGTTCTAACAAAGAAGACGAAGCCAGAACTAGGCAAGCCCTGCGATCACTTTTGTAAATAATTAGATCGCTGAGAAATTGCCCTTCTAAGAAAATTTGAATGAGTCAAGAATCATCAATATTTCTGTGCTATCCGGATAGCTAGCTAAATAGAAGATTTGTGGTTTTCAGTAACTCATAGCGTGGGACTCAAACACTATAAAATTAACTATTTAGTTACCAAGGACATTTGAATTCCAGTTGCGGGGAGTGAGTGTGACCAATGCTTCTTCATGGTCAGGGAAATTGTCGGCGTATGATTTGCCGGCTTCGGCTCCAAGATATTTGGAAGCAATGTCTTTAATTGCTTCGTGTCTTTCAGCTTCGTTGAGCTTCTTTAACTCAACCGGTCCTTCCGCAGTCACATATCTGTATGGAAGTTGTTCATCTTGGATGCATAACGTTGCGAAGCCATGACGGCGCAATAAAAGTGCTTTGGCTGACTCATTTGCCATAGGTATCTGAAAACCCGAAGCTGTTGAATAGCGATACCAAACAGGAGCGCAAAGCGGCCCTTTCTGTTTTCTTTCTATAGCAAGTACCGCTATTCGAACATCAGTCACAAAAATATCGCGTTCAGTTTCCGACATTTCGCTCATACTAGTTCCCGCTCCCAATTTGTTTGTGCGCCGGGTGGGACTTGAACCCACACACCCTTTCGGACACAGGGACCTAAACCCTGCGCGTCTGCCAATTCCGCCACCGGCGCATCTAGATCATAAGATAGGGGTGGAGATGGTGTCTGAGACGCTCAGAGCCGGAAAGATGTAAATACTTCTTGTTTGAATAAAAAAATTTAGGTTTAAGGACTAAATTTGGAGAGCCCTGCCCAAAGTAAATGTTCACAAAGTTTGGGCTAAGTAGTGCTGCTTAATTTGAGGAAAATTATGTCGACAATCCCGAATGTTGAAGAAGTCAACCAGTTCGTTGACAATGTTTTTCCTGCGATGAAAGTCTCTTGCCTTGAGATTACCGAAATTCATGCGTTGGCTTTACTTACGGTGAACCCAGATGATCTCAGACCTGGAGGATTTATTTCAGGACCTGATCAGTTTCGCTTAGCAGATGCAGTTCTATGGTTCCTTACCTTCGGAGCGATAGGAAGAGTTGAAGAAATGAGCGTAACCACTGAACTTTCTATTCGCTTTCTAAGGCCTGCTATTGGTAAAAAACTTTATGCTCGCGCTGACTTAGAGGTAAAGAATCGCCGCAGCGTGGTTGGATCAGTTTACTTGTGGTGTGATGACACGCCGAGCAGGAGAGTCTCAACCGGGCAAGGTACCTATGCGTTGCCGTTAACTAAGTAGTGGTTGATGTAACTGTTTAACTTTGAGCTCGGGCTCGCTTGTTATTAGGCCAGAGTAGACAAAGTGACTGCAAAATCTTTAGCGCTATCAGTCCAAAAATTTTGGATCGTAAGGCCTGCGGCGCTCAGTTCTTGTTCGATGCCCTCTGGGCGAAACTTGGCGCTGATTTCTGTCCTCATTATCTCGTTATTGAGAAAATTAACTTTTAGATTAAGCTTTTCAATGTCAATTTGTTGATCGCCGCGACTTCTTAGGCCGATATCTATCCATTCTTGGTCAGTATCAAACTGAGCGACATGATCAAATTTTTCGATATCAAAGTTGGCACCAAGATTCTTGTTAATAACTGAAAGAATATTTTTGTTAAATGCTGCAGTAATACCTTCTGGATCGTTGTACGCAAGCTCCAGACGAGGAATTTCTTTAACTAAGTCTGTTCCAAGTAAAAGAGAATCTCCAGGCTTGAATCGGGTTGTAAGGCCTAACAAAAATTTTTGCCGAGCTTCTGGCTCGAAGTTACCGATTGTTCCCCCCAAGAAGATGAATAAACGCTTTCCTGATTGTGGCACGGCATCTAAATGATGATCGAAATCACCTACTATGGCTCGGACCTTTACGTTTGGGTACCGCTGTTTAAGTTGTTTAGCGGAGCTTAGGAGAATTTCTTCGCTGACATCTAGAGCCGTAAAGAAGTCGAGTTGCTCCGCTGATGCGAAAGCATCGAGGATAGATCTAGTTTTGTCTGAAGAACCGGATCCCAATTCGATTAAGTGATCCGCTTGAGAGATTTTGGCAATGTTAGCTGCCTGGACATTTAGAATTTCTCGCTCTGCTTCGGTGGGGTAGTATTCACTGAGCTGAGTTATTTTGTCGAAGAGCTCGCTCCCTAACTCATCGTAGAACCATTTGGGAGGTAGCGACTTTTTAGCCTTGGTGATGCCCATGTGTATGTCAGCAGCGAGTGAATGACTAATCCATTCCTCGTCGATGCGGAGATCTACGATGAATTCCTCTTGTTGTTGGTTCATCATGTTTCATCCTTAGCTAAACGTAAACCCGAGAACATCCAACGGGAGTGGGGAGGAAAAAAATTTCTGTAAGTAAGTCTCATGTGGTCCCGCGGGGTTGCGCATGAACCACCGCGCAAAACCATTTGATTTACCATAAATTTTCCGTTGTATTCCCCCACGGCACCAGATGCTGCTGAGAAACCGGGGTAAGCAACGTAAGGACTAGCGGTCCATTCCCAAAGATCACCAAAAATTTGTTTCAATTTAAGTGAGTCATCCTGAGCGGGTAGCGGGTTGAGAAACGAATCGTCGCTAAAGTTACCTCTTACTTTTAAGTTGCGGGCGGCATGTTCCCACTCAGTTTCTAAGGGAAGCCTTGCTCCATACCAGCGAGCGAAGGCATCAGCTTCGTAATAGGAAATGTGGGCAACCGGCATCTCTGGAATCAATTTAGTTTGGCCAGACAGAGTGAAAATCTGCCAATCTTTGTCAGCAGTCTGTGACCAGTAAGCTGGACTATCCCAGCCGGCGCTCATAACGGTTTGCCATCCTTCGCTGAGCCATAGCTCGGGCTTTTGGTAACCCCCATTCTCAATGAAACTCAGCCACTCGCCACAGGTGATAAGGCGGTCAGCGATGTTGAATGATTGAATTAGAACTTCGTGATTGGGGCCTTCGTTGTCGAAAGAAAAACTCTCTGCTCCATGTCCAATTCTTGTGATCTCTCTTGGGTAGTGAACCCAATTAAGAGCGGTTTCTGAATGTGTTTGATTAGTTATCTCTGGAGCAGAGGTGCTGAGATAGGCTGGGGCAAGAGGATTCAAAGATAATGCGTGCTTAATGTCCATCAGAATAAGCTCTTGATGCTGTTGCTCATGGTGTAACCCGAGCTCAATTAAGTTAAGAAGTGTTGTGTCAGCCGAGTCTCTAAGCGTATAAAAAAATGACTCCATCGATTGATCAATGGCTTGACGGTATTCAGAAATTTCCTCAATAGTGGGACGTGACAATAGACCGCGATTAGAACGAGGATGGCGGTCTCCAATGGCTTCGTAGTAAGAATTGAAAAGGTAGTTGTACATTGGATAGTGAGACTGATAGTCGTTCTGAAATGCTGATAAAATAAATGTCTCGAAGAACCAAGTCACATGTGCCCGATGCCATTTAGTTGGCGAAGCATCAGGCATAGATTGAATAGTTTGGTCCTCTGCCCCTAGCGGAGTCGCTAGAGTTTCCGTAAAATTTCTTACGGTCCGGTAACGGTCCCGCAAGTCAGCTAT
>DMOB01000219.1:0-3893 GCA_003452475.1 Acidimicrobiaceae bacterium
ATGCAATGAGCAGCTATTGGCGCGTTTTTGAATTGATTTCCACTGGTTCCAATAGCCACATAGAATCCGTCCAAACTTGTAGCGTCGTAGATAGGACTCCAGTCGTCTGAAACGTCGTAAACGCCTACAACTCCGAGTTTTTGGTGAGGCACCCCCGTAGTTGGGATTCTTCGGTTCAATCGTAAAACTTGCGCTTCCCATTGTTCTGGGTCAATTTCACCTTCATGGTCTGCGGGTACCCACCGTAACGGATCACATTCGGGTTCTGTGCCTCCCACTAAAATGTTATTTCCAGTTTCAGGGCGTAGATAAATGCCTACATCGTCATCTGCTATTGCCATACCCATTTTTTCGAAATCAAGATCTTCTGGAGAAGGAACTACACAGACCTCTTGACGAAGTGGTCGCGTTTTTATTGACATGTCGTCTAGAACGTCAGCCATTGCGTTGATAGTTCCGCTGTAGGGACCGGCAGCATTAATGATGATAGGAGCATCAACCTTGGTCCCATCAGCAAGTTTCACTCCTTGAACTTTGTTGTTTTCTGTCAAAATTTGTTCGACTTCACTTTTGAAATAGAACGAACACTTTTTCTGTTCGGCTGCATAATGAAGATTCTGAGCGGCAAGCCTTGGGTCGCTTATATAACCGGCTTCCGGGGTGAACAGTCCGCCTTCCATTAACTCGGTTGGCTCATCCCAGAACGCATCATCGCTCGGACGGCTCGGAGGGCCGAATATGCGAGAGTCGAAACTGGGTATGCGGTTTTTTATCTCGTTGATCCCCCAATGCTCATATGGGATGCCTATCTGATCAAAGTGCGGCAATGACTTGAGGTAGTGAACTTGCTTACTTTTGACGGCAAACATGCCGCATTGATGAAAGTTTGGAGTAGTATCTCCATCTTTTTTTTGTATGTAGTCCTGCCAGTTTTCCCAGTACCGGAAACCTTCGTACGCCATAGCTACCGCTGAATATGTTGAATACGTAAAGCGAATAATCGCAGAGGAGGCACTTGTTGACCCCTCTCCAGGTCCAACATTTTTTTCAATTACCGCTGTTCTGACTCCCCGTCTGCTGAGCTCATACGCGATGCCGCAGCCAATTATTCCTCCCCCAATTATTACGGCATCGTAAGAGTGCTGCGTTTGTGTCACTATGGCTCGTTTCTTAACATCAAAGGGAATTCAAGTTACGATTCAGCACCAGTTAATTACTAATGGTTTGGCTATCGCGGAGCTTAAGATTTCAGGCTCATTATCGGTGACATGAATGTCATCTTCGATACGGATACCACCAAAGCCTTTCATGTCGTCAGCTAATTTAAAGTTCACTTCGTTAGCGAACGTATGCTGGTTTTCTGGGTCCTTCAGCAAAGCTTCGATGAAGTAGACACCTGGCTCAACGCTTGTGATCATGCCTTTCTCCAACACTCGGTCGGTCCTTAGGTAGCGCAGTTGTGGATGTGAGCTTGGTTCACGGCTTTTCTGATATCCACCGGAATCATGAACAGCCAGCCCGATGAGATGACCGAGACCATGAGGATAAAACAATGCGACCGCACCGGATGACACTAACGAATCTATGTCACCCTTCAGAAGGCCTAGTTCTATAAGCCCGCTTCCGATCATTTTTGCTGACTCCAAATGAATTTCTCTCCATTCGGCTCCGGGGCGGCATCTGTCTATTGCAACTTCTTGGGTTCGTTGAATCAGGTGCCACAGAAAGTCTTGGGTGTCTGTTGGCTTGGCTCCAACGACCATGGATCGAGTCACATCGCTGGCGTATCCGCCTATTTGGCCACCTGCATCAATCAACAACATATCGCCGGCTTCGAGGCTTCTGCTGGTGGGACGTAATGTGTCATCCTGACCGTAAAAAAAATGTAGGAATGCGCCGTTCGGTCCGCTCGCGACGATGCTCTGATATGCCGTTCGCGGAGCTCCGGCTTTGAAGAATTCCGCTTCCATACCTACTTGAATCTCGCGTTCAGTCATCCCAACCGAAACATTTGCGAAAACCCAATCGAAGCCAGCTCGGCTAGTTAAAGCTGCGCTACGCAGATCATCTAACTCATCTTCGTCTTTGTATATCCGTGCCTCACCGATTCCTTGGTTCAACCTTAGATCAGTGTTCGCCTCGCAGATTTTACGGTTAGGTCTGCTAGCAAGCCATTTTTCTAGTTCAGCTACCGGAATGCCAAGATCTTGCGCTGACTGCTCCCAAACTAACTCATCTGATGTAGCTCTCGGTCCAAAGGTTTCCCAATGATTTTGTTGGGCATCATAAGTTAGGACAGCGTCGGGAACTCCAACGGCAGCGAGATATGCGAAGTTAGGATGGGGTTGATACGGGTAGTGCATGTCAGTGCCATCGATTGGCACAAGAGACCCAGACCGGATTATGACGATTTCATCTGTCAGTCCCCAGTTCTTCGCTACACGTTCTCTTCGACTATCAATAGAAGTCATACCTTAAAGCTACTAATCGAAGCGCTTCACCGCCAGATCATGTCATCCTGTAGATATGTCAACACTTATTACCGGTGGTACCGGTTTCATCGGCGCTGAAATTGTTCGAATTTTGCTCGACAAAGGCGAAGAAGTCCATGTCGGTCATAGGTCTGGGAATTTAGGACGCCTTGAAGGCGTCGCTGATCAGGTCCAGCTGCATCAGTTTGACTTAGCAACTCCTGGAAGCACAGGGGGACTTATCGAAAAAGTTGAGCCGTCTACTATCTACCATTTCGGGGCAATATTGACAGGGCCGGGGGAAAATGATCCTCAGTCATTATTAGAAATAAACGCTGTTGGCTTTATTGAAACTATTGAGGCTGCTCGGACTGTTGGCACTGAGCAGTTTATTTTTGCCAGTTCTATTGGCACTTATGGGCGCGACGTTGGGTCAGAACCTTTGAACGACCTTTCTTTACAGCGTCCTAACACCATTTATGGTGTTACTAAGGTCTTCGCAGAGAACCTTGGCGCTTATTATCGATCGAAGTACGGATTAGACTTTAGAAGCTTGCGTTACCCGTCGATTGTTGGGCCTGGAGTTACGACTTGGAGTCTTGCCCAATACACGAGTTGGATGATTGAACGTTCTGCCGCTGGTGAGCCATTTGAGGTTTGGGTGCCCCCTGAGGCTGTGATAGCGATAATGCATTACAAAGACGCCGCTCGGGCTGCTGTTGAATTGGCTGACGCGCCATTTGAGTCAATCCGTTCAATCAACTATCTGGTTGATGGGCCGCGACCAACACCTACGGCAGCGGAATTAGCTGAGGCTGTCGCTATGAAAATCCCCGGATCAGAAATATCTTTTTCGCATTCGGCAGATTCCCCTGCTGCGAATGTGCGAATCGATGACAAATTCGCTCGAGATGAGTGGGGTTGGGAACCAGCCTATGACGTTTCAGCGATGATTGACTCCATCGTTGATGAAGTGACCGCTTAGTCTTACGGCCTGAAAGATGCTCCAGCTGTTGGTCCGAGCTGGGTCTTAAGAATGGTTTGAGCTTGTTGCACGAATTCGCAAAGTAGGGGCCGTGTGTCTCGCGGATCAATCAAGTTTTCAATATCCATCGCGTGTGCGTTCCTGAACGGAGAAGCGATGGCTTCTAATCGTGCCTCTATCTCTTCTCGTTTCGCTTTCGGATCTTCAGCGTTTTGGATTTCTCTTTTATATGCAACCATTGTTCCGCCCTCTATATGCATCGACCCTGCATGAGCTGATGGCCATGCGTACCTTTGGTACATGCCGCTATGGCGGACGTGCAGGCCACCGGCGACGCCATAACATTGCCTCATGAGGATAGAGATATAGGGCATTTTCGAGGCTGCGAAGACCGTAACGGCTCGTGCTCCGCCGCGAAGAATTCCTTGCGCTTCATT
>DMOB01000092.1:0-5274 GCA_003452475.1 Acidimicrobiaceae bacterium
TATCGATATGCGAGTTATCGAAGGGTCGACTGAAGAGCCAGGCCCAGGGCGAATATGGATCCGTCTAGATTGCCCCTTAATAGATGGCCAAGAGACAAGCCCTTTCCAACGGATCTCGACTCTCTCAGATTTAGGTGCAGCGGTTGGCTGGGAAAATTCTTACAGCGGAGGCACATACATAAATACCGATGTGACATTGCAAATGATTAGGAAGCCTCAAGGTGAATGGGTTTTTTTTGAGTCACACGTTGAAAAAACATATCAAGGAATCGCTTGTTGTTATTCAAATATATACGATGAAAAGGGCTTACTTGGCTGGGTTATGCAAAGCCAAATTGAAGCACCAGAAGATATTACGTTTTGAATACGAACCTCAGTGAACTCAGGAACCTTCGCTTATGAAACCACTTTCTATAAGGTTCTGAATTTGTATTTCGGTCATCCCAATTTCTCTGAGTATCTCTCGAGTGTGTTCGCCTAGGGTAGGCGCTGGTCCTTTTGGTCCAACATCGGCAGTCTTAAACCGAATTGGTGCAGCGACGGTTTTGTAATCTCCCAACTGCGGGCTACTTATTTTTGGAAATATTCCAAGTTCTTGAGCTTGTGGGTCTTGAGCCACCTCATGTAGGGCTAAAACTGGTCCCCAAATAATTCCCTCTGCATCAAATATTGCTCCCCATTCGTCTCTTGTTCGATGTGACAGAGCTTCATCAATTCCTTTCACCAGTTCTGGCATGTTGCGAAAGCGCCCCTTGACATCTTGAAGTCTCTGGTCATCAAGAAAATCTTCTCTGCCAATAACTTGGCACCATTTAATCCAAGCTTTTTCCTCAGGCATATTGAGAACAATCCATTTACCATCTCCACATGGATAACGATTAGCCGTCGGAATAATCATATTTTCACGAGCTCGAGGTCGGAGCGGAGCCTTATCCATAGCAGTAATTGCGTAATCGGTTGCCTGTGTCCAGATAGCGGTTTCGTAGAGTGAAGTTTCAATTACTTGTGGTGTATTTGTTTTTTCGGCAAGACGCAGGGCTGCGAGAATTCCTCCGACGAAAGCTAACCCGGTCGTATGGTCACCCTGAGCCGGACGGGCCATAGGCACCGGACCATCCTCTCCTTCTCGCATAGCATCATAAATCCCAGATCTGCCAAAGAAAGCGGTGACGTCGTAACCGGGCCGCCATGCTTCGGGACCGGTCGTGCCATACCCTGTAAGAGTTGCGTGAACGATGGATGAATTCAATGTCGTTATTGTTGCTGGGTCAAGTTTGAATCGTTGTTGCCGGTGAGCAAGGAGATTACACATGAATACATCCGCATCAGCAACAAGATCATGAACAACTTGAATTCCTAAATCAGAATCAAGATCAACTGCGATTGACCGTTTACCTCGATTAGAGACATCGAATTGAAAGTCATATTCTTTCATATTGCTAGGTAATTTGGCTGGCCGACCCATGCCTCGCATCGGGTCGCCTTGCAGCGGTTCGACTTTAATAAGGTTGGCACCAAGATCAGCTAAAATTGCCCCGGCGCTTGGAGAGGCCATCCAGTTGTCTACCTCAATGATTGTTACGCCTTCAAGTGGTGTAGTCAAAGTTACTCCCCGTCTATGGACAAAAGAATAGTTTGATGCCACTGAATAAGGAATGATTTAGGCACGAGATCAATCCTATGGTTACTCTGCAATGTATGGATATTAAGGACAAGGTAGCGATAGTCACAGGTGCAGGTAGCGGAATAGGTAAAGCAATAGTGGAACGATTCCACGATGAAGGGGCTAGAGCCATCATCGTCGTAGATCGAGATGGCGACGGAGCTCAAAAAGTTGCTGCTTCAGTAGGCGCACGAGCCGTAGCCCTCGATGTTACTGATGAGCAGGCGATAGCAAAATTAGTTTCTGAAACGGTCGAAGAAAATGGCTGCCTTGATATTTTTGTTTCAAATGCCGGTTACGTAACGCAGGGCGGCTTAGAAGTTGAAAATCAAGAGATACAAAGAATGTGGGAAGTTCACGTGATGGCTCACATTTATGCGGCTCGATCAGCGGTTCCCGTAATGGTTGCTAACGGAGGAGGGTACTTGCTGAATACAGCCTCAGCAGCCGGTCTGCTTACTCAGCTGGGTTCAATGCAATATGCGATTACCAAAGCAGCAGCAGTCTCATTAGGTGAGTTTCTTGCGATTACTTACGGTGAGAAGGGCATTAAAGTTTCAATGTTGTGTCCGCAAGCTGTCGAGACAAATATCTTAAAAAATAGTCCAGATAAGTTAGACCAGGGAAATGGAACTCCGGGAGCGGCTGCCGGTGATGGTGTTCTTCAACCTGAAGATTTAGCCGAAACTGTTATCCAATGTATGAAAGAAGAGCGGTTTCTTGTACTCCCGCACCCAGAGGTTCAGACATATGTAGAGAGGAAAGCGGCAGATACTGACCGATGGATTGTTGGGATGCAACGATTTCAGAGCCGTTTATTTTCTCAAAGTGATGTGACGCCAGCAGACTGGTTGTTGGGGTAAAAATATATGCATCCAATGGAGCCTGAAGGAGTTGAACTTCATCACCGCAGTTATGAAGTTCGCGCTTATTCTACGAGACCAGGAGAGCTGCTACTTCGCGGAAAGGTTACGGATCAGAAACCACCTGGAGTTTATTTCAAAAATGATTCGGAGCCCCTTGACATACATCACATGATCATCGATGTATCGGTTTCCTTTCCCGATTTAATTATTACTGATGCCACAGTCGTAATGGAAACTCATCCTCATGAGGGCTGCATTAAAATAGTTGACCATTATAAAAAATTAGTTGGCTTGTCAATTGCTCGTGGTTTTACAAAAAAAGTTCGGGAACTCTTCGGAGGGCCAAGAGGGTGCAGTCATACGACAGCGCTTTTACATGCGATGGCTCCTGTGGCCGTTCAATCTGTCTGGTCTATGAGGTCAGTTTCTGCGACTGAGCAAATAGTTGATCCTCCAGTTTCAGATAGAGAAAGTATCGAACAAATTAGAACAAGGATGGCCTTCAATTCAAATACCTGTCACATATGGTCTGATCCCGGCCCAATGTACGACCAGATTGAAGCCGGTATAGAACTCCCGCCTCCTATTTGGGCAGAAGAAAGAGCACAAAAGCTAGGTCAGTCTATTTCATCTTGGCGAGAGCGGATGTCTGGCGCTTCAACTTCCAGCCAGCCTTCTAATGCTGAAAGCCGTTGATCTACTCTTTCGAGTGTCTGGACAATGTTTGACTGTGTATTCGGGTTAGCGTCTCGTCGGTTTTGACGAGAACTCCGTCTTTTTTCGATAATGGTCATGAACCCTTTGCCTTTAGTCAAGTAGGCAGTTCCTAGTAACAAGGCGGCATAGATGAAGCCTTCGGACTTGATGAAGCCGATCCAGCCTCGTTCAACTACCCAGTTATGGTCCACGAGCCAAATTGGCAGAAAGATTAAAATGATAGAACCTGGTACCGCAGCGATGACACTTGCGCCACCGAGAGCTATTGCCAAGGCAAACATTTTTATAGAGAGCTCTTCAGGAAAGTGGGTGTAGTCATTGAAATTAACTGGTACTAACAAAAGTCCACCTGCGAGGCCAGCTAAACCGCCGCTAAGTGCTACTCCGTAGAGTCGAAGTCTGTATACCGGTATTCCAAAAGCCGCCGCTGCCTCGGGTTCGTCTCGGCTTGCAAGAAATGCTCGACCTATAGGCCCGCGTAGAATTCCTTGGACTAGAAAGAGAGCAATCACTGAATAGCTTAAGACGATAGCAAATTCCCAAATGTGCTCATCCTTAGCAGCAATACCAGTCCAACTGGGAGTATCAAATTTTCCGTCCAGAGTGACTGGCAAATTGCCATCAATCTGTTTAAGGACAATTGGAAATGCAACAGCAAGAGACAAAGTCAGAAGAGCCAGATAGGCCTTTGGAAGGCGGAGCGAGGGAACCGCCACTACAGCACCGGCGATAGCTCCGCCTATAAGCCCAGCAAGAGGCATCCAAACCACTGGGACACCGAAGTCATTGACAGCGTGAAGAGCACAGTAGGCACCAACTCCGATAAAGGCCCCTTGTCCTAAGGAAAGTAGTCCTAAATAATGAGTCAAGATGGCTAGTCCAGCAAAAGCCAGCGTCATGGCTGCAGCGTTGGTAGCATTCGTCACTGTTTTAGAAGTTGCGGTGAGTGCTACCCATCCTATAAATGATGCAAAAATTGCCAGTCTCAGAAACGAAAAAATTCGCGATGTTATAGACCCCTTCATTTTTTACCCCAAGAAGGTTGCTTAGCCAGAAGCCCTGAAGGTCGAACTGAGAGAATAATAATTAGCACTAGTAGGGCCCAAACTAGAGTTACTTGACTATCAATAAAGCCGACGTAACCACCCAACATTGTTTCAAGAAAAGCGAAGAGGTAGCCGCCGACGAAAGCCAATATTGGACTTCGTAAGCCTCCGAGAGTCGCAGCAGCCAAACCAAATATAAGCAGCCGCCCCATCATGTCTGGCCGCACATTTATTTGCCCGGCTATAAGGCCGCCAGCTAGTGCGCCAAGACCAGCTGCAAGCGCCCAACCGAGCATTAGTACTCTGCTTACTCTCACTCCAACCAGCAAGGAACTTTGCCTGTTGGAAGTCACAGCTCTAAACGCGAGCCCAACTTTTGTGCGCTTTTGTAGAACAGCGAGCATGAGCAAAGCCAACAGCATCGTAATAGTTATGCCTAAGGTGTCATGCCAAAGTCGCGCTCCTCCGATATCGAAACGATCATCAACAGTGTCTGGAAAAGGAGAGCCAAGAAACATTGTGTAGCCGCCCCAATGTTTACGAACGAAAGCATCTATTAATAGATATATGCCCAGGCTTGCTCCGATCGCTGGTATCGGGTCGTCTCCAAGTGGGCGGATAACCACTTTTTCAAGAAGTGCTCCGAGCAGCATCGAGATTAAAACTGCTCCTGCGATTGCTGCCCAAAGTGGAAGAGGGGCTCCTAAAATATCTGTCCCAGAAGTGAATTTAACGAACGGGCTAGGGCCTGTGGCAAGGACAAGTGCAATATAAGTTGAGAACATAGCGAGCTGACCTTGAGCAAGGTTCAATACTCCAGAAGAGCGAAAAACCATGGAGATAGCAACAGCTAGTGCAGCGTATGCAGACCCATTAGCTAATGAATCAAAGGTGCGTTGAAGAAACAAGGACATGTGAAACAGAGTTTGACACTTTTAGACAACCTTTATCCACCAACTCTGCCAATATCTTAAGTTTCGGT
>DMOB01000203.1:0-4461 GCA_003452475.1 Acidimicrobiaceae bacterium
GAATAGAAGGACGTGCTGTCGGCATTATCGCTAACAATAATCATCACCTAGGTGGCGCTATCGACGCTGACGTTGGTGATAAGGGCAGCCGTTTCATGCAACTGTGCGACGCTCACGATATCCCTCTCATTTTTTTGTGTGACACCCCGGGAATCATGGTTGGGCCCGAAGCGGAATACGCGGCGACCGTGAGGCATGCTTCGAGAATGTTTGTCACATCCGCTAGTGTCACCGTCCCATTTATGACGATTGTTTTAAGAAAAGGCTACGGTCTAGGAGCACAAGCAATGGCCGGCGGCAGTTTCAAGGCACCTATTTTTTGTGTTTCGTGGCCTACCGGAGAGTTCGGCGGAATGGGGTTAGAGGGCTTCGTAAAACTTGGCTACCGCAAAGAAATGGAAGCTATCGAAGACCCTGAGGAGCGAATTGCTTACTACGAGATGATGGTAGCGAAGCTATACGAAAGCGGAAAAGCAGTAAGCACTGCAACGTCATTTGAATTAGATGATGTGATTGACCCAGCAGAAAGTCGCACTTGGATATCAATGGCTCTGAAGGCAGCCCCTAGCCCTGAGCCTCGCGAGGGTAAGAAGCGGCCAATGGTTGACACCTGGTAAGAAGGCGATCTCCTACTGTCATCTAAAACTTTTCGGGCGGCGGCTATGGAAGCCCGAAACTAGTTTCCTCTCATCGTTGCGATACAAGATTTTTCTCTAATGAATTCCCGGAGTGGAGCTATTCGAGAAGTTCCGCGATCGCAAGTTCTGCGATTTTATCACCATCGTATTTCAGGTAGTCAGCCAGTATCTCAAAAGTGTGCTCACCAAAATTTGGTCCTGAATCGGTTATTTCTGCTGGAGTACGAGAAAGTTTGAAACGCGTTCCGTCTACAAAGAAAGGTTCGTAGCTTGCATGGTTGACTTCAACGAACTGATTGCGGTGAATCAGCTGCGGGTCAGCTAAGAGCTCCGGCGAGTTTTGGACTACATGCGAAGCTATCCCCAACTCTTGGAGCCTATGCATAAGCACCTCCCCTTCGAGGAGCGCCGCCCATTGGCTGATGATTTCATCTATTTCATCATGACGTCTATGTCGCTCATCTAAGGGGATAGAAGCTAAGTCCGGTCTTTTCATTTCTTTCACAAGCGCAAGCCAATCTGAATCATTGGTGCAGCTAATAGCTATCCAACGGTCTTCGCCTGCTGTGGCGTAGACACCATTGGGCGCAAAGACTAAATCACGGTTACCTGCGCTTTCCCAAATTCTATCGTTGATTGAGTACTCCAGGAGTGCTGCGCTCATCAAATGTAGCGCAGCTTCTGCTTGGGATAGGTCCACATATTGGCCATCTCCGGTGCGACGTTTATGCTCTAAGGCGCCCATTACTGACGCGACTAGCCATCTAGGCGATGTGTAGTCTGTGTAGGCGCTATAAGGTCCGCACGGCGGACGGTCGGCCCAGCCAACGGGGTAAAAGAATCCTGAGATCGCCGATGCCATTGTCCCAAAACCTGCGAGTAGTGACAGAGGGCCAGTTTGCCCCATTAAACAGCTCGAGGTCATAATTTTTTCAGGGTACCGCTCAGCAATTTGGGCATAATCGATTCCCCAAGCGACCATAGCTTTGGGCGAGAATGATTCCATAATGACATCGGCCCACTCGATGAGATCCCAGACGACATCCATTGCGCCTGGTTTCCCCATGTCAAGGGATAGCCCCTGTTTGCCGGCATTCATGTTATGAAAGATTCCTGAAAGCTCTGGGTCAGCGACGTCATTTGGAAATGGGGCCAGTGTCCTGACTGCATCAATTTTATTGGATGATTCAACTCGAACTATTTGAGCACCATAATCAGCAAGAACTCGGGAAGCTGCAGGTCCTGCCATCGCCCACATGAAGTCAAGAATTTTTAGTCCTTCTAACGGCCGAGCAGTTGAATTTACTTTTGCTTTCACGGCGTTAATAGGATTTCTTTTTGGTTCGCCAAGTATTTGTTTGGTGTGTTCACCCAATGTTGGAGGAGCACTTAATTTAGTTAGAGGCGACTCGCTAAATTTCGCAAATGGCCCTGGGTATTTGATAGTCCCATGTTCGCCTTGTTCCACATATTCCCAGTAGTCACGAAAATCTAGTTGTGGGCTGTTCACGACTTCTGCGGTTGTTGTTATGGGAGTTATTAGGAGCCTTCGAGAGAGCGCTGCCGCAAGTAACTCATTTTTGGTTTTGGTTAATAAAAAACTACCGATAACGTCCTTTACGCGTTCGTATTCTTCAGGCGTTTCGCGCCCATCGACAAGCATCAAGGCGTACTCAAACCAGTTTTTGTCTCGCGTGGATTCATCGCAGAAACCTTCTTCAAAAATCCAATCCATAAGGTTTTTGCTAAAAACCCCAAAGCTTGGTCCGAACAGGAAACTTACAGATACGTACCCATCGCTGCATGGCCACATGAGTTGCACTTTCATGCCGTTTAGCATCACTCCGCCTGCGATTCTCGTTACTAACGACGCTCCCAACGGAGTCGCTAACGATGATGACTGAGTAGCCTGATTCATGCTTTGCTGGGCTGAAATGTCAATGTGTTGGCCAAGTCCTGAAACAGTTTGGCGTTCATGCATGGCTATGAGAGCCGCACCAACTGCCTCCGATGCAGCATTTGCGTACGCTTGAGGGATGGTTCCTCCAGCCCGTAAAGGCGCCCGGTCTTGTTCACCCGTCAAAACCATGTTTCCTGCGGAAGCTTGGATTGAAATATCTGATGAGACCCAAGTTGCTTTAGGTCCTTCGCTTCCAAAGGCCGTAATCGAAACATAAATTAAGGATGGATTGATCTCTGATAGCTCTTGGTAACCGAGTCCTAATTCGTTCAAAGTACCAGTTCCCGATGACTCGATGAGAATATCAGCGCCGGCTACCAGGTCTTTAAGCTGCTGCTGTCCTTGGGGTGTTGTTATGTCAAGGACGACGCTTTTTTTGCCTCGGTTATAAGCCCAGTGGTGGAGAGAGGTATCTTCGCTTTCTACGTCGTGCGCAAAGGGGGCGAGTTTTCTGGCTGGGGACCCTTCGGGGCCTTCTATAGCTATTACTTCTGCTCCCATTTGAGCCAACATAAATCCTGCAATATGTCCTCGTTCGTCTGTTAGGTCAAGAACCCTGTATTGGTCAAGCATCTCGTTCCCTCGCTTCAGTTGAATATCTTTGACATTAGCTCTTCGTAGACATTTAGCTAGCACGATCGTCTTAAAGCATTTCTATTGGATACTGTTCAGTCATGGATTTGCCCCCAAACCGGATCGGTTATCTTCCAATGGTGGATCGGCCAACTGTTTCGTGGCCCGATGGAGCACGCGTGGCTTTTTGGGTAGCCCCAAACGTTGAGCATTACGAATATTTGCCTCCCCGTGACCCTCGACGGAATCCATGGCCGCGTTCCCCGCACCCTGATGTTCAGGGGTACGCGCATCGCGATTACGGTAACCGTGTCGGTTTCTGGAGGATGCTTGATGTCCTTGATAGTTACAATGTCAGATGCACGGCTTCGACTAACTTGGCGGTTTTTGATCATTACCCACAGATCGGCAAAGCCATGGCTGATCGAGGTTGGGAGATTATGAGTCATGGAATTTACAACACCCGATATCTCTCCTCTTTGAGTGAGAGCGAAGAGCAAGAATTTTACGTTGATTGTGTTGCATCTCTTAGACGCCATACGGGTCAAGAGTTACGAGGAATGCTTGGTCCAGCAGTTTCAAACACTGCACGAACTCCTGACCTTATGGCTGAAGCCGGACTTACCTACCACGCCGATTGGTTACACGATGATCAGCCAGTTCCTATCAAGGTTCGAAACGGCAAGCTTATTTCGGTTCCTTACAGCATTGAATTAAACGATGTGCCTGTTTTTTTGCAGCATCATGATCCGCAAGATTTTGTAACGATGGTCAAAAATCAATTTGACACGCTCTATGAAGAGGGCAGCCAGTCTGGTCGCGTAATGGCTCTGGCTATTCATCCCTACCTTATGGGTATGCCTCACCGGATTGATGCCTTAGATGAGATGCTGGATTACGTCTTGGGTCATGATGGTGTTTGGCAGCCAACAGCGTCGGAGATCGCTGACCATTTCATTGAACACAACTACGACAGTTTCGTTGCGCATGCTGCTCATATATCAGGGGAACCAAATGCCTGCTAACCGGCAACAAGGTATGGACCACCAGCATTACGATTGGTTACCGCTTCCTGAACGACCAATTTTACGTTGGCCAAAAGATGCTCCTCTAGCGCTCGGAGCTGTCGTTATTTTAGAACATTACGAATGGGAGCCTCCTGAAGGCTCCTACAGCCTGCGCTCCCCTAGCGGAGGGCTGATCAAGTTCCCTACTCCCGATTATGTTCAACTTACACATCGCGAATATGGGCACAGGGTAGGCATATTCAGAGTCTTAGATATGTTAGAT
>DMOB01000332.1:0-2635 GCA_003452475.1 Acidimicrobiaceae bacterium
GCGAGATACCTGAGGGGTTACTGAGGTGGGCGGCCATGACTCTTGACCACAAAGTTGACTGGAGGAAAGAGTTAGGTTCGGTGCTTCGACGTGGCTTGTCCGAAAGCATGGGTGCAGTTGACTACTCGACTAGCCGCATATCGAGGCGCGTATCTATTTCCCCAGAAATAGTTTTACCCAGTTTGCGCAGACGGGTACCGAGCATCGCCTTAGTGCTAGATACAAGTGCCTCTATGACGGAACGAATGCTTGGTCTAGCAGTGACGGAAATTAAGGGACTCCTTGTTGCCGTTGGCATTCAAAACGATGCTATTCGGGTTATAAGTTGTGATGCTGCGGCAGGGGAAGCTCAGACGGTAAGAAACGTAAATGATCTGTTCCTAAAGGGTGGAGGAGGAACTGATCTTAGAATCGGAATCGAGAACGCTACGAAACTAATACCGCGACCTGAACTTATAATTGTTGTCACCGATGGTGGGACTCCTTGGCCTGAAGAACGAATCCAAGGGGTTGAGATGTTTGCGCTTCTTATAGGGGATAACCCCCCTCAGCCGCCGAATTGGATTCATTGTGTTAGCGCAAAGGTTGAGAGTTGAGACTGTTGCAGCTACGAGTGTTCTATTCTTTTGATTAAGACTATGTCGGGAGCGTTATATGGAGTCTTTAGTAAGCACAAGTTGGCTTGAAGAAAATATAGATGACACAGATCTTAAAATTTTGGAGTGCACAGTGTCTCTAAAGCCAGGAGGTAGAGGATTCGTAGCTGAACCGATGTTCGACGATTGGTATCAAAACCATATTCCTAACTCTCAGTATGTGGATTTGACTAATGATCTAAGTGATCCGACTAGTCCTCTTAGATTCACAATGCCTAGCGAAAATCAATTCGCTGAGGCCATGGAAGCGTTAGGTATATCCGGTGACTCGCGCGTGGTTCTGTATGACCGCCGAATGACTATGTGGGCGACACGTGTCTGGTGGATGCTTAAATTTTTTGGTTTTGACCAATGTGCTGTTCTCGATGGTGGCTGGAAAACCTGGATTAGCGAAGATAGAGAAATAAGTCACGGGAACGAGAAGCTGCATGCACCGGGCAAATTTGATTGCGCGCTTAGGCCAGAAATGATTGTTTCGACGAAAGAGGTCGAAGCTTCGATGACCGGCGCTGCTTGCCTTGTTAATGCTTTGTCGCCAGAAAATCATGATGGCACAGATAATAGCTATGGAACAGCGGGACATATCCCTGGGGCATCAAACGTTTATGCGGTGAAACTAGTTGACTCGCATTCACATAAATTTCTTCCGATTGCTGAATTACAACAGATTTTTTCTTCTATTACAGAAACCAAGAAACCAATAATTACATACTGCGGTGGAGGTATAGCTGCTACTAGCGACGCTTTCGTGCTCACTGCATTACTTGGTCATGACGATGTTGCGGTTTACGATGGTTCCCTTTCCGAGTGGGTGTTGGACCCAGCTCGCCCTATGGAAGTTTGAGATTTTGAGTATTTCTGTTGCCGACTCTCTGATAGATGCCATAATTTTTGACTGGGGTGGGGTGATCACTATTCCACCGGGCCCAGTAGTGACGCGGCTCTATAACGAATCGGGAGTGAACCAAAATGCTCTGAAAAGTCGACAGGCGAAATATGATGCAAAAGATCCCAACTCACGGTTTGCACGGTTGGAACGTGGAGAGCTAGCTCTAGAGAACTACCTAGCATGGTCTCGCGACGATTTGGAAGGAGCAGAATCGATTTGGGATCCCGAAAGCCCGCACTTTCTCTTTCCTCACTTATCGGTAGTGCCAGAAGTGATTAGCGCCATAGAAGATCTTCGCAACCGCGGATTTGCTACAGGGCTATTGAGTAACAATATCGCTGAAGCTTGGCCTTATGTTCTAAGTAATTTAGATGTCAACGAGTTGTTCGATGTTTCTGTTAATTCTGCATTCGTAGGAATGCGTAAACCTGAAAAACGTATTTTCACTCACATACTAAATGAGCTAGAACTACCTCCAGAACGAACGTTGTTTTTAGATGATGTAGCAGTCAACATCGATGCTGCCAAGAGTGTAGGAATGAAAACTCTTAAAGTTGTGAACCCAGTGCAGTCCCTTGCGGCGATGGAAACAATTCTGATGCAGGGCATATAAAGTGTTTCAAGATCTAGCTACGCGAAGTCTGGCCGCCGTTTCTCAGTGATCGCGGCGTGCCCCTCTTGAACATCGGGTCCCGTGAACCCGAGCATTTCTAAAGCAACCGAAGTATCGAATATCGGTCCTGCTGCTCGTAGCCAATTGTTCAGACTGTATTTTGTCCACCGGATAGCTGACTGACTACCAGTTGCTAGTTTGTTTGCTACTTTGTAGGCCTCTGCGAGAACAGCTTCGTCTTCAACGCAGACGCTTGCTAGCCCCATTGCTTCAGCCTGCTCACCTGTCATTGAATCGCAGGTAAGTAAGTAGTACTTCGCTTTTGCCATGCCACAAAGGAGGGGCCAAATAATAGCTGCATGGTCTCCTGCTGCAACACCGAGTTTTGTGTGCCCATCTAAGATTCTGGCATTTTTGCCGATTACCGATATGTCGGCCATGAATGCTACAGCAAGCCCCGCTCCAACTGCCACTCCT
>DMOB01000338.1:0-3195 GCA_003452475.1 Acidimicrobiaceae bacterium
ACTAAAACTTCAGGCCAATACAGGTCGTACGCTAGGTAGCCGCTCTTCGCGTCGACTTCGCCACGAGAATAAGATCCCAGCAGTGATCTATGGGCATGGCTCGGATCCAATTCCAGTCACCTTAGACCGGCTAGAATTTCGGTCGGCGTTAAATGCTGCAGGTGCGAACGCGGTCATCACGATAGACGTAGATGGTCAAGACTATTTAAGTATTGTTAAAGAATTGCAGCGTGACACTATTGCCAACAAGGTCTCGCACGTTGACTTTCAGCTAGTACGTCTTGATGAGCTCATTGTTGTGGACGTCCCTGTCAACTTAACAGGTGAAGCTCTTGCCGCTGGTCGCCAGGGTGCTGTAGTCCAACAACAAATAATGACGCTCTCGGTTCAAGCGCCAGCTGGTCAAATTCCCCAAAGCTTTGAAATAGACATAGAAGAGCTGGCCATAGAAACCCCACTCAGAGTCTCTGACTTGACGCTCCCAGACGGCGTAATTAGTCAGCTGGAATTAGAAACTGTCATAGCGATTGCTCAGATAAGTAGAGCAACTTTGGCCGATGCAACTGAAGATGAACTTGCGGTTGACGGAGATGACGCTATTGATGGTGGAGATGATGAGGCGTCAGCCGCTGGTGACAGCGACGGCGCTGGGGATTAAGTTTTTTTCTAGTGTCAATTTTTCGCCGGGCATCTGAGCGGCGTGGAACAGCTGCGGACTATCTAATAGTCGGATTGGGTAACCCTGGCGATAGGTATTCTGGAACTAGGCACAACCTAGGATCAGAGGTCGTAGAGAACATGGCGGCTCGAATGAATCTGTCATTGGGTCGATCTCGTAACGAACGTGCAATCGTAGCCTCAGGAACGTTAGAGAAAAAAAATATTGTGTTAGCTTGCCCTGAGACATTTATGAATCTGAGCGGTGAAAGTGTGCGGCTTTTAGTCAAACGGTACGGCATCGACCAGCCTGGGAAGATAATCGTTGCTCACGATGAGCTTGATCTTAATCCTGGTCGGTTAAAACTTAAATCTGGTGGAAGTACAGCAGGACACAACGGGCTGAAATCCATAGTTCAGCATTTAGGCGAAGATGATTTCGTGAGAGTGCGAATGGGTGTTGGTAAACCTCCGAGCTCCGGGGCGGGGAAAGGCTGGGTTCTGAAGAAGCCATCTAAATCTGACCGAGCAGCTTTTGATGATTCCGTTCAGTTAGCGAGCGATGCTTTGGAATCGATTATCAGAGATGGTTTGGAAGAAGCCATGCAAATGTTTAACAGGCGATGATGACATCGAAAGCTTCGAGTATTTTTTCAGACAGCGGGCTCAGCAATGCAGTTTTGAAGAAAATTTCAGTAGAGTCTGCATTTTTAGAAACTTTGGGCCGCGAAGCGGCGCATGTATCTGTATCGGAAAATGCTCGGCCGTACTTTGTCGCTTCGATGGCAAAACTCAGTTCTCGAAAACCTATTTTGGTAGTTACTTCAACAGGGTCGGAAGCAGAACATTATGCGGCTGATCTACAAATTTGGCTTGGGAAGAGTCACGTTGAAATTTTTCCAGCCTGGGAGACATTACCATTCGAGCGCCTGAGCCCAGGTATCGAGACGATGGGGAGGCGTCTAGAAGTTTTGAGTCGACTGCGGTCTGATAATAAACCAGATGTAGTGGTAGCCCCCTTAAGAGCTATTCTTCAACGGCTGGCTACAACGAGCAACGACTTTTCGACCTTAACCGTAAGCCTTGGAGCAGAATTCTCAAGAGAAGAGTTTGTTCAAAGGCTAGTTGACTATGGATATCATCGAGAATTCCAGGTTGAACACCGAGGAGAAATGGCTGTGCGCGGCGGGATAGTTGATGTTTTCCCATCGACAGCAGATTTTCCTATTCGAATAGACTTTTGGGGAGACGAAATTGAACGACTAGCAGAATTCGATGTCGGCGACCAAAGATCAATGGCTGACCTAGAGCAGGTGAAGATACTTCCGGCGCGCGAATTACGACCAGATTTAGAAATACGAGAAAAGGCTGAAAACCTTAAGGTGATAGCGCCATGGGGCACTGAACACTGGGAAAAGATAGTAAACGGGGAAATGTTCGATGGTCTAGAGTCCTGGCTCCCATGGCTGGTCGACACAAATCAGGTTCTTCCAGACTTATTGGGTAGGGCTGGGCACATAGTTCTGGTGGAGCCAAGCAGATTACGCAATAAAGCTATTGACCTCAAGGACGAAGAACAAGACCTTGCTCGAAGTTTGGCGGGAACTTGGGGAGCATTGACTGAAGACGGCGCGCCGGTAGCGTTTCCTTCGTTGTACGTAAGCTACGAGCGACTAATAGAGAGATCTGAAGCAGCAGTACTAACACTTGACAACAATCTAACAGTAGGCGGTAGCCAGCAAATCGAAGTTCAGCAATGGGAAACTATAGCTGGTGATTCGGTCAGGCTCCTAAACCAAATTAAAACAGTTTTAAGCGCCGATGGAACCTTGGTAGTTGCAGCGGACACTGAAAGCTCTGCTCAGAGGCTAAGACATACCTTGAGTGATGAGGGTATAGAACTTTCCCTTCATGTTGACTCTTTTTCCTACAGTGGCCAAGGAGGAGGGCATATTGTAGTCGCTTCTCTAGAGTTCGGTTTTGTAGCACCAGAGTTCGGTGTAGCCGTGCTCACAGAACGTGAATTCACAGGAAGAAGGACAACGCATCGCGTCCCTAAAACTCGACGAGGAGCGCAAACAGCCTTTGACGATTTGAGTCCTGGCGATTTTGTAGTTCATTACCATCACGGTGTTTCAAAATACCAGGGAATAGTAAATCGAAAGTTGATGGGAGCAGAACGGGACTATCTAGTTTTAGACTTTAGAGGCAGCGATAAGCTCTATTTGCCTACCGACCAGATCAATTTGATTAGGCCTTACATTGGCGGCGAAAGTCCCTCGCTTAGCCGGATGGGTGGGACTGAGTTCCAGAAGCAAAAAGCTCGAGTAAGGGCTGCTGTAAATGAAATAGCTCAAGAGCTAGTAGTGCTATATCAAAAGCGAACTGCAGTCGAAGGGCATGCATTTCCTATAGATACTCCCTGGATGCGTGAAATTTCAGAGTCTTTTCCTTTCCGCGAAACACCTGACCAAAGCGCTGCTATCGACGACGTGCTAAAAGATATGGCATCTGCCTTTCCCATGGATCGCTTAGTCT
>DMOB01000264.1:0-6280 GCA_003452475.1 Acidimicrobiaceae bacterium
CTGTTGTTTAGCTCTCCGACTAAGTTCTGAACTGGCACAGCTACTTCGTTGAAGTAAACTTCATTGAAGTGTGAGTCGCCCGAAGCATCTTTTATAGGGCGAATTTCAATCCCAGGTGAATTCATGTCGACAATGAATTCGCTCATTCCTTTGTGTGGAGGTGACTCAAGGTCAGTTCTGCATATCAAGTAGCAAAAGTCAGAAGTTTTCGCACCACTAGTCCAGACTTTTTGCCCATTGACGATATAACGATCACCGTCTTTAACGGCTGTGGTGGCGATTCCGGCAACGTTTGAACCGGCATCAGGCTCTGACATTCCGATGCACCATTTAGAAACACCGCGACGCATAGCTGGCAAAAATCTTTTCTGTTGCTCTTCGCTGCCATAGGCCAATAAAACAGGACCTATCTGGCGGTCCGGAAAAAAAGAGCCAGCCATTGGAGCTCGGCCAAGAAGGAGCTGCTCAGTGACTACAAAGCGTTCTATCTCAGGCCGACCATCTCCTCCTGCCGAAAGTGGCCAAGTCATTCCTATCCAGCCTCGCTCAGCCAGTCTTAGCGTGAACTCGTCTGAATAGCCGACTAGCCAGCCATCATCTGTCTGGAATAAATCTGAAGTAGCTTCTGCTACCCAGGCACCAGCTTCAGTCGCTAGTTCATCTAAATTTTTTGGCCAATTGTAGTCCATGACTAGGAGAGGATAGTCATGTGGCGGCCTATATGCATAGATATTCTAGTGGAGCCTTAGTTCTTCAATTGTGGCGTTTATCGGTCGCCTATAGCAACATATGAACGTTCAGCCGGACCTGTATATTTTTGTCTTGGTCGATAGATTTTTTGCTCCGGATCATCCAGCATTTCCTGCCAATGGGCTAACCACCCTGGAGTTCGGCCGATAGCAAATAGAACTGTAAACATATCCATAGGGAATCCCATGGCTTCGTAAATCAAACCTGAGTAAAAGTCAACATTTGGGTAGAGGCTACGGTCAACGAAGTATGGGTCGCTTAGAGCAACTTCCTCGAGCTTCATGGCGATGTCCAACAGCGGATTCATACCCGTGACTTTGAATACTTGATCAGCAGTTTGTTTGATGATCTTCGCTCGTGGGTCATAGTTTTTGTAAACTCGGTGCCCGAAACCTTGCAGTAACATCTCGCCAGATTTTACTTTTTCCACGTATGCGTCGACATTTTCGTAGCTTCCAATTTCGTGGAGCATTGATATAACTTTTTCATTAGCGCCGCCATGTAATGGCCCATAGAGACCGCAGGTCGCAGCTGCTACGGCCGAATAAGGATCTGCCTGGCTTGAGCCAACGGTCCTCATTGTCGTGGTGGAACAGTTTTGCTCATGATCGGCATGCAAAATAAACAAGACATCTAACGCTTTGGTAAGTATTGGATCTGGCTCAAAACTAGGGTCAGCGACGTTCCACATCATTCGTAGGAAGTTGCCTGTATATCCTAGATTATTTACTGGGTACTCGTAAGGTAAGCCGAGACGGTTTTTGTATGCAAAGGCAGCCATTGTAGGCATTTTGGCGATTAACCGAATGATTTGAATCATGCGATTGTGCGGGTCGTCAATATCTTTGGCTTCTGGGTAGAAGGTTGAGAGACCAGCAACTGTAGAAACCAGAGTTCCCATCGGGTGGGCGTCGTACCTAAAACCTTGCATGAATCTTGCAATGTTTTCGTGCACATAAGTGTGGTTAGTTATGTGATCGACCCAAACGTCTGATTGTGCTTGCGTTGGTAACTCACCATGAAGAAGCAGGTAGCAGACCTCTAAAAATGATGAACCGTCAGCGAGTTGTTCAATGGGGTAGCCGCGATAGCGTAAAATTCCTTCGGCACCGTCGATAAAAGTTATTTTGCTGTCGCAGTTAGCAGTTGATAGGTAGGCCGGATCATAGAACCACATGCCTTTGTCAAGCTGACGTAGAGCCGCAGATGAAATAGTTCCATCAACTATCGGCACGGTCACCTCGTTCCCGGATCTGTTGTCGATAATCGTGAAACTCTCTTCGGCCATGTGTTGTCCTTCGTCTTTGCTTACGTCTACTCGAGAATGGACATGTGGTGCGTCGTTGCACTGTCCGAATTCCCCCGTTTGGAAAAGTATCTTACCTTAATTATCTTTACCTATTTGGATGAAACTAGTTTCTAAATAAAATGATTTGTTGAAATGGGCTGCATCAGCTCTAAGCCCTAAGCACCTGCGAGATTGCAAAATAAGTAAGTGTTCCTAATGTGATTCTTGTTGCTGCAACGACGACCTACGGTTTTGATTCTTGTTTTCCCCCATACCTTTACTCTCACGCTTTGAGCTGCGCTATCCGCGTATGTAGATTTTGCTTGAAGCTTTCTTGACTATAGTGGCGAGTTGTCGTGACGCCTCACTGGAATTTTCTCTTTCTTGGTGCTGAGTAGGTCGAGCAAGTCGATGAGTTCCAGTCGTGTGCGCTTTGGATCGATCACTGCATCGACGAAGCCCCTTTCAGCGCCTATGTAGGGGTTTAAATACGTTGAATCGTATTCTGCAACGTATTCCTCGATTTCGGCGTCGCTTGCGCCTCTTCGTAAGATCTGAGCTGCTTGTGTGGCGCCCATGACTGCAATTTCGGCTGTTGGCCAGGCTAGGTATGCGTCGTTTCCGATTGTTTTTGAGTCCATCACGATGAAAGCGCCACCATATGACTTGCGTAAAACAATTGCGATACGCGGAACAGTTGCTCGTGCATAAGCAAAGGCGAGTTGAGCACCATGGCGAATCATTCCTCGCCATTCGAGATCTTTGCCAGGATAGAAGCCTGGCGTGTCGACAAGCGTTATGAGCGGAAGGTTGAATGCGTCGCACATAGCGACAAATCGTGCGCCTTTTTGGCTAGCGGGGATATCTAAAGTACCGGCGATTGAAATCGGTTGATTTGCGACGACTCCGACTGACCGTCCACCAAATGATGCAAGTCCTGTGACGAGGTTAGTGGCCCAACCTGACCTGAGTTCAACAAAGTAATTATCGTCGGCGATGTGTCGGATTATTTCACGTACGTCGTATGAACCGCTAGGTGTTTCGGGGAGAACGTCTGAAGCTTCGGGAGTTAGTCGATCGTTTAGGTCGTTAGTTGCAATTTTCGGAGCTTCTAGAGCGTTGCAGTCGGGGAAAAACTGCAAGATCTCAGCTATAGTCTGAAGGACTTCATCGTCTGAGACGATAACGCTGGCCACTCCGGTCTCTCGATGGTGAACGTCGGCGCCTCCGAGTTCTTGTTGGTTTATCTGTACTCCGGTCATCTGACGAACTGGTATCGGACCGCTTACAAAGGCATATGCAGTTTCTGTCATGACAACTATGTCGGCAAGACCTATTAGTAATGCAGTGCCGGAAACCGCTGGGCCAGTTACGGCGGCAATAACAGGGATTACACCGGAGCACTTAGAAAGGACGCGCGCAGCAGTTCCCCAGCCATGAAGTGCCGCCACCCCATGATTGGCATCTGCTCCGCTGGACGCGAGTAGGAGAATCGCTGGAAGTCTTTTGGCTAGTGCCATTTCCAGAGCGTTGGTAATAGTTTTACCATCTTCAGGGGTGAGGGCGCCCATTCGAGTGGGAGTGTCTGCTCGAATAAGAATTACAGACCGGCCATCTAGGTCAAACAATCCGGCGGTTACTTCTCCGGGGACTCCTTGTCTGATTTCTAAGGCGAGTAATTCGGTCACAAACTCAGCGTAGGCGGCAGAAGGAGTCGAGTGGGTGCAAGTTAGTTAAATTGCTATTAAGCCTTCAATAGATGGGGCTTGGAAACGGACTGCGGCACGTAGTGCATCTCGCATGGCGTTTCCTGCTGGAGACAGCATGCCTCTTCGACGTATTGCTAAACCGACAAGGCGTGGAGGAATGCTCTCGATATTGAGCACTCTCCATTCTCCTCTAAGAGCCCAAGCAGGAATAGCGGTGACTGGAACGATAGCCGGAGCGTAGCCCTGGAATGCGAGTGTTGCAGCAAGGCGAATCCCGTCTAATTCTGCGAGAGTGGAAAGATTTACCCCTTGTTGGCGAGCCGCAGTATCGATTAGATCTCTTAAGTTTGAGCCTCGCGGGCCTAACAAAAGTTTGTGTTTTTGGAGTTCCTGGAAATCGACTGTTCTGTCGCCTTCACTTGCTAACGGGTGTGAAGATGGAGTTACAACAACTAATTCTTCCTCGAAAAGTGGGCTAGTAGTGAGTTCGTCATGCGTTAATGGCGTGTTGATGACAGCCAGGTCGATGTCGCCGGTTTCGAGTAATGGGATGAGAGCTGTTGTGGTCGAGTCGATAACTCTTACTTCCACGTCGGGGTACTGGTTGCTTAAGTCATCGAGGAGTGCAGGGAGAAGCCATCTTCCGGTAGCTCCAATAATTCCTAAGCTGACCTTGCCGGTCACATGTGAGCTCATAGAGGCCACGTCATCGCGCATGGCTTCGAGTTCGGCGTTGATTCGGCGTGCTCGGGTTAGAACAACTTGCCCTTCTGAAGTTAATAAACCTGCGCTTCGATCTATAAGAATTGCGCCGAGTTCATTCTCAAGTCGAGCGATGTGAGTCGAAATATTTGATTGAACTGTATTGAGAGCGCGGGCAGCGGTTGAGAAACGTCCGTACTCGGCCACGGCTGTTAGGGCGTCGAGCTGTTTTATATCCATGACCCAAGCGTAACTTACTATCTGTAAAATAGATGGAAAGTATCTATGATTGCTGCTTGATAGATGACCGATCGGTAACTAATATAAAGAGTGTTGAGATCACAACTTCCCCCAAAGTTGCTTAACAATACCCACTGATTAGGACTTCCCTTAGTCCAGTCAGCCGAGGTCGCAAGCGCCCCCCGCTGTGCGAAACCTCTGAAACCGACCCGCCCCCCGGGTCGGTTTCCTCTTTTTAGGCTAAGTGCAAAATGAGTATCTATGGCATCGAGGCTGTCTGTAAAAGCCCAAAGTCTTAGCAAATAGCAAAGCCATTCGGGACTTTGAATTAAAATTGACTTCGGTTGGTTCTCGTTGCCAGAGCGACAAAGGACGTTACAGAGAAGCCTTGATTACGTTGAGTGCCGAGCCAGCTTTGAACCATTCGATCTGTTCATCGCTATATGTGTGGTTGGCGGTAAAAGACCACACCTCGCCGCTACCGCTAGTTACGTCTACAGTGAGAGGCACTCCTGGGGTGAGACCTGAGAGCCCCGGAACTGCGATGCGGTCATCCTCTTGGATCCGGTCATAATCAGATGGATTTGCGAAAGTCAACGGCAGCATGCCCTGTTTCTTCAAGTTCGTCTCATGAATTCTCGCAAACGACCTCGCTATAGCTACGAGTCCACCTCTGAATCTTGGTTCCATAGCGGCATGTTCGCGACTCGAACCTTCTCCCATGTTTTGATCACCTATAACAACCCAGTTCTGGGATGCCTGGTGGTAGGAACGAGCTATTTCAGGAAAAGTTTGGGTGTCGCCAGTCAATTGATTTTTTCCGTGACCAACTTCGTAGCCGCTGAAAGCATTTACAGCTCCCAGGTACAGATTGCCCGAAATATTCTCAAGGTGACCACGATATTTTAACCACGGACCAGCCATCGAAATGTGATCGGTCGTGAACTTTCCTTGAGCCTTTACCAAGATAGGCAAATCGGTGTAGTCGTTACCATCCCAAGACTCAAAAGCTTCTAGAAGCTGCAGTCGGTCAGACGTAGGGGAGACTGCGACAGTGATTTCGCTTGCATCGACTGGAGGAGGAACGAAGGTACTTTCCCCCGGGTCAAAGCCATCAGGTGGCAGCTCAATTCCGACTGGAACAGAGAGCGAGACCTCAATGCCATGATCGTTAGTAAGAGTTCCCTCTATAGGATCGAAGTCAACCGTTCCGGCTAATGCCAGGGCCATTACGGTTTCAGGAGATGTAACAAATGCAAGCGTTTCTGGGTCTCCATCGTTTCGCTTCGGGAAGTTACGGTTGTAGGAAGTAACGATTACGTTAGGTGTTCCTTTTTCGTGCTCGGTTTCTGCCGAACGGTCCCATTGCCCAATGCATGGTCCGCAAGCATTGGCGAGAACTGTGGCTCCCAGAGCCTCGAAATCTGCAAGAAGTCCATCTCGTTCGATTGTTGCTCTCACCTGTTCTGATCCGGGAGTTATCAATAGCTTAGTTTTAACTGCTAGTCCCTTTTGAGCTGCCTCGCGCGCGATACTGGCTGCTCGTGTTATATCTTCGTAGCTTGAGTTAGTGCAACTGCCTATAAGGGCT
>DMOB01000188.1:0-4228 GCA_003452475.1 Acidimicrobiaceae bacterium
TCAGAAACAGATGGACTCTTCTTTAATTCGATCTGTCTAATCGACCGAACTACACGCGCTACCTGTTCCGCTAGATTATCTTCGATCCCGTCTACTTTGTTGAGAACAATTTCTTTCTCCCGATCTAGCTGTGGGTAATCAATATGCAAAAATAGACAGCGGCGCTTCAAAGCCTCTGACAGCTCACGAGTGTTGTTAGATGTGAGAAAAACCAGTGGAATCTGCTTCGCCTTAATAGTTCCTAACTCAGGAATTGAAACTTGATAATCTGACAGAATTTCCAGAAGTAGCGCTTCTGTCTCTATCTCAACTCTGTCTACCTCATCGATGAGCAACACAACCGGGTCATCAGCGGTAATTGCTTCAAGTAGAGGTCGCGTCAAAAGGAATTCATCATTAAAGATATCATCTTGGACATCTGCCCAATCTTCGTTACCAGCATTAGCTCCGCGATCTGACTGGATACGGAGAAGTTGTTTTTTGTAGTTCCACTCATAAAGCGCTTTCGCTTCATCAAGCCCCTCATAGCATTGGAGACGAATAAGTCTACTATTCATCATTGCCGCAACCGACTTAGCTAGTTCTGTTTTACCAGTCCCTGCAGGTCCTTCTACAAGGATCGGTTTCCCAAGCCTTTCGGCAAGGAAGACTACACTCGCTATTCCATCATCAGCCAAGTAGTTAACCGATTTGAGTCCAGCGCGGACAGACGCAAGATCATCGAAATTATTTTCGCCCATTGGGTCTTTCTCCTAATTGATCAGATAACGGAATTGAGGTCAACCACGGATGTGACCCATCCCGTTCACAATATACTTGTTGGTTGTTAGTTGCTCCAGCCCCATTGGACCTCGAGCATGTAATTTTTGGGTGCTGATACCAATTTCTGCACCAAACCCAAATTCTTCTCCATCTACAAAACGAGTAGAAGCATTAACAAGAACTGCTGCAGCATCTACTCTCATGCTGAATTCTTCCGCATTCGCAAGGTCCGAAGTGATTATTGCTTCGCTGTGACCAGAACCTGTTTCATTTATATGGCCGATCGCATCCTCAAGACTATCCACTACTTTCACACTCAGTTTCAAATCAAGATATTCTGTGCTGAAATCATCATCAGTCGCTGCTCCTATTACAGGAACAATTTTCTGTGAAATCTCATCTCCGACAAGCTCAACGCTATGCAGCGCCTCCACAGCTAAGGGCAAAAATGATTGAGCAACTGATGCATGAACCACTAGAGACTCCGCAGCGTTACACACTGTGGGCCGTTGCGTCTTTGCATTAACGAGTATCTCGATAGCTTGGCTAAAATCAGCATGTTCATCCACGTATATATGACAGTTTCCGTCCCCATCAATTACATAAGGAACCGTCGCATTTTCCCGGATGGACTCTATCAACGATCGGCCACCTCTTGGAATTAAACAGTCAATATACTCATTGAGTTGCATAAACTTTATGGCTGTCTCGTGGCTTGTATCTTCTACAAGAAGGACAGAATCTGAAGGCAAACCAGCTTGACTTAATGCGCATTGGAGAGCACAGACAATTGCAGAATTAGAGTTGATAGCAGCCGATGAACCTCTTAACAAGGCTGAATTACCAGACTTAAGACATAATCCAAAAGTATCGCTAGTAACATTTGGCCGATTTTCATAAATCACCGCTACGACACCCAGAGGCACCCGCACTCGGCGAATTTTTAAACCATTTGGTCGTGTCCAGTCATCGACTACTTCCCCAACCGGGTCCGGCAAGGACGTAACTTTTCTCAAGCCTTCGGCCATTGACTGTAAACGTTTTTCGGTCAGCTGAAGTCTGTCAATCGTCAACTCATCGATATTCATCTCCCGAGCTCTATCAACATCTTTTCGATTGCCCTCGAGGATGCCCTCGGCAGAGTCGAGAACCGAATCTGCTGCCATTTGCAGAGCACTGTTTTTTTGGGAGGTGGACACCGAGGCAAGAACTCTTGAAGCTGCCTTTGACCGAGCTCCCAGTTCAGATACTGAGTTCATCGGCAATGTTTCTATATCCGGCACGTCCGAAGACTAGCCGCATCACCGCCCTAGAGTTGTGTTCATCGAGCTATAACATCAGCTATTCGACAAATCTGCTTAGGAAAGAACTATCAAATCATCACGATGAACAAATGTGGGACTCACATCCCCTGGAAGTTCTTCAGTTCTTTTTCCTTTAAATTGATCAAGAGTCGTGCTGTCCACGCTACTCAAGCCTTTAGCAAAAACTAGTCCGTCAGGACCAGTGATATCTATAGCATCACCTTCCGAGAAAGCGCCAATAACCTCTAATACCCCGGCTGCAAGAAGAGAAGTTCCCTTTGACAGGAGGGCCGTCTTCGCTCCAAGATCTACCAGTATCGAGCCCTGAGCCGGGAGCGCAAAACCAATCCACAGTTTTCTAGCTGAAACATGGGCATCCCTAGCCGCTACTAACGTCCCGATACCAGCTACTCCCGATATCGCGTCTGAGAGCACATTCTCTCGGGATGCAGCTGCGATTACAGTCCGTACACCACTCCATGAGGCTATCTTAGCCGCGCTCAGTTTCGAGGCCATGCCTCCACTACCGCGTTCACCTACGCCTCCTGCCATCTCTTCGATTGAACGAGTAACTTCAGCTACTTCTTCAACTAAGGAAGCTTGCGGATGAATCCTGGGGTCCGCTGTAAGTAACCCTGGAGTGTCGGTAAGCAGAACGAGTAAATCGGCATCTAAGAGATTAGCTACCAAAGCTGCAATCCGATCATTGTCTCCGAATCTTATCGCGTCATCAGCAACGGCATCATTTTCGTTCACAACGGGAATTACCGATAATTCCCAGAGCTTTTCGAAAGTAGTTTTGGCATGCAAGTACTGACTTCGATCACGGAAATCATTAGGGGAAAGCAAAACCTGACCCGCAATTATTTCAGCTTCTAAAAATAGTTCCGAGTAGACATTCATTAGATCAATTTGTCCGACCGCTGACACAGCTTGCAATATTGCCGGCTCTTTAGGTCGATCAATACCCAATCGCTCAAGCCCTGCGGTAATGGCTCCAGATGTAACAACAATCAAATCATGCGATTGTTTTATTGCTTTTGATACTTCGCTTACTAACTTTTCAATCGCTACAGCATTTACCTGACCGTCGCTATTGGTCACCGATGAGGTACCTATTTTTACTACAACTCTCATATTCTTTTGGGTTCCTTATGCCTAATACTCAGACGTCAGGCTCATAGTCAAATTCGAAAGTACCAATAATTACGGTATCTCCCTCTGATGCTCCTGCTCGAGCCAAAGCTCGAGGCACTCGGAGCTGCTGAAGCCGATGCTGAGCGTGGGCCATCGCATCTATGTTGGTAAGGTCTGATAGCGCCACTGCCCGTTCAGCTTGACGCCCAATGACTTCGAAAGTGCCATTGTCGTGCCGTACAACGGATACTCCTTCCGGCGTAGGTCGATGCACAACATACTGAGTCTGCTTTGGCTGTTCGGCTCTTGCCTCGTTCACCAGCGTCTGCAACTCTCCGACTAAACGATCGACACCTTCACCTGTAACCGAAGATATCCGTATGCCAGCCCAGTCAAGGGTCGCAGCATCTCCCTTAGTTCCTACAATCAGTCGAGGGCGTTGAGCCAACTCTGCATCATAGCTTTCCAGTTCGTTTACTAAGATATCCGCTTGTTCTTGTGGGTCCTTTCCTTCTACCTCAGCAAGATCAACCATCACTAGAAGCACACGAGCTCTTTCTACATGGCGAAGAAACTGGTGGCCAAGCCCTCGACCTTCAGCCGCGCCTTCTATCAAGCCCGGAATGTCCGCAATGACCATTTCGAATTCATCAGAGCGTCGCACCACACCAAGGTGCGGTTTAAGCGTCGTGAACGGATAGGCCGCTACTTTTGGCTTAGCTGATGAGACCCTTGAGATAAAAGTGCTCTTACCTGCATTAGGGAATCCGACCAGAGCGACATCAGCCATAAGCTTCAATTCAAGCCGAAGCCATCTCTCTTGTCCGACCTCTGCTTGCTCAGCAAAACCCGGGGCCCGTAACTTGTTAGACAAAAATCGGACATTGCCGCGCCCACCGGTCCCGCCCTCAGCGGCAAGCCACCGATCGCCTTCATTGACAAGATCCGCGAGTACTGCATCTTCAGCGTTTCGGACAATGGTGCCTTCAGGCACCTTGACGTAAGTGTCCTGACCGCCGCGTCCA
>DMOB01000048.1:0-9116 GCA_003452475.1 Acidimicrobiaceae bacterium
GTAACTCAGTGAATCACTATGCAGCTAATTAGCAAGACGGTCACTTAACTCAGTTAAAGCAACAGCCTTGAACGGCCCTTAGATGAATCATCATGTTTGAAGGAGGTCTTCACGTACCTAAGTTTCTCTAAACAAGGTAAGTGCATAACCAGCTACCAACCGCCACACGCAGCAACAGTTGGTCACTAATCTATTGTTATACGCTCGATATCAAATTACATCTGCACCAGCATGCAACTAACATAATCGGCGAAATCAGTTTCACTTTATTACTGGTGAATGTGATCTTAAAGAACCATTACCACCCCGCAGCACATCAAGTAACCTAGCCCCATGACACGCATGCGCTTCGGAACATTTATCGCACCTCATCACCCAATAGGTGAACACCCAACACTCCAATTCGAACGCGACCTAAAAATGATTGAAATGTTCGATGAGCTTCTTTTTGACGAAGTTTGGGTAGGAGAACATCACAGTGGCGGTTGGGAAACAATCGGTCACCCCGACATGTTTTTAGCCGCTGCTGCACAGAGAACTCACCATATTAAACTGGCAACTGGTGTGACTTCGCTCCCGTACCACCACCCCTACAATGTTGCCGGGCGAATGACACAGCTGGATCATCTATCCAGAGGCAGAGCTATTCTTGGAACTGGCCCTGGAGCACTGCCATCGGACGCGAGAACTTACGGGATTGACACCGAGCTGCTTCGCGATCGTCAGGATGAGGCAATTGGCGTAATCCAGAGATTACTTAGAGAAGAGGAGCCGTTCACCTACAAATCAGACTGGTTCGAGTTAAATGAAGCCTTCTTGCAAGTAAAACCGCTGCAGAACAAATTAGAAATCGCCACTGCTAGTTCTATAAGCCCATCGGGTATGAAATTAGCTGGCAAATATGGTCTGGGCGTAATTTCTGTTGCTAGTTATAGTGAAGAAGGGTTAGCAGCCCTTCCGACTCAGTGGAACTTTGCTGAAACCTATGCGCAAGAAAATGGGAATACTATTTCGCGTAATAATTGGCGTGTCATGATGCCATGGCATATCGCTGATACACGCGAGCAGGCTATCCAGGAAGTCCGAGATGGTTTACTGCACTGGCACAACAGCTACAACGTTGAAACTCTCGCCAGGCCGGGAAGTGAATATATAACTGAATCAGCAGCTGATGGGTTTATTGAAAAAATGATATCCCGCGGAGGAGCAATCATCGGAAGCCCTGATGAGGCAGCGGAGGCGATAACCAAACTGTATGACTTGGCCGGAGGTTTTGGCACTCTTGTCGGTTTCGTCCATGACTGGGCAAAGCCTGATGCGACTAATCGCAGTTATGACTTGTTCGCACGTTATGTTATTCCAAAAGTTCAGGGATTACTAGAGCCGGTTGAACATGCGCAACTACTCCTCCGAAAGGACAATGTTTCATTGATGGAGGCTGCAGGACGCGGTATTCTAAAAGCCATTCGAGAGCATAAGGCTGTGCATGGACGGTCAGAATAGAGCTAATCTGCACTAGGTGAACCCTCTTACAAAAATTCAAAAAATCGCAGTGGAAGCTCTATGGAGTTACTACGAAGAAAATGCAGATCTCCCGAGTGAAGCGTTTGCGAATCTTAGTTTTGAAGATGGTCTGGCTATACAGGTCGAAATACGCAAACGGCGACTGGAAGCTGGCGGTCTACAAGTCGGTTGGAAGGTAGGTCTCACCTCTGATCGAGCACGTAAATCAGTCGGAATAGATGACCGACCGTTCGGCCACTTAATGCGTATCATTCCCAATGGTTCATCCCTATCGGCTAGATCTGTCAACGGAGCCACTATCGAGCCAGAGATGTGTTTCACAATAGGCGAACGCATAGCTGGCAGCAACGTAGAGCCGGGATCGATTCCATCAAAAATTACCACCGTAGCTGCGGGATACGAACTTAACGAAAAACGAGCTGTGGTCGGCGGAAACATTGCAATGTTGGTGGCTGACAACCTCACGAATTGGGCCATAGTAGAAGGAACCGGAACTCCTATCGACAAGATAAACGACATAGATGCTACACAAATTGTCCAGCGACGAAACCACGAAGAAGTATTTCAATGCACTCATCACCAAGAGGTAGATAATCCATTCTTATCAATCGCTCGATTGGCAGCGACTCTTGATCGATTTGGACTTGCCATTGAGCCCGGACAAAAAATAATTACAGGCGCTTACACCCGTTACACAGTTAATGCCGGAGAGACCTGGACGGCAGAATATTCAGGAATTGGACAAGTTGAAATGAGCTATACGTGACAATAATCAATCCGCCAAAAGACCCATTAAATATTTTAGTTACCAAAACTTTGACATTGCCTGAAGTTTCAGAAACAGATCGCCAAATGATTTTAGCTGCAGCAGGTCCAGGAGCCTCGGTTACTGTAGTAGATGGACCTAAAGAGGCAGTACCGTTTGTTGCAGACGCTGATGTTATTCTTGGCATTACGCCCAAGTGGCTATTTGAGAAGGCGACAAAGCTTCGATGGGTGCACGCAACTGCCTCTGGTATTGACATGTTCATGTACGAAGAATTCGTTAATAGCGATGTAGTCCTCACTAGCGAGAAAGGTTTAGTCGGTGGCCACTTAGCTGATACAGCATTTGGTCTGCTACTCGCCCTTACTCGGCGCATTAAAATGGCGATTCAACTCGGTGCCGATGGCTGGTCCATGGAAAATCGCGAGTTAATGCGATTCTCAGAGATTGAACTCGAAGGGCTCACCATGGGAATAATCGGCTTTGGTGGAACAGGCCGGCATTTAGCTCGACGGGCTGTTGCTTTTGGTATGACAGTCAGAGCTATCGACACTAATCCCGTTGAGCCAAGTGATGGCGTTGAGAAAGTGGAATCAATGGATGCTTTCGATGACCTGGTTGCGCAGAGCGACGTGCTCGCAGTTGGCCTACCGCTTACCGACGAAACAAGCGGAATTTGTAATGATGAATTTTTTCACAAGATGAAGTCAACGGCGATTTTACTTAATGTGACTCGCGGTGAAATTATCGATGGTCCGGCTTTAGTTCGTGCTCTAAAAAACAACGATATCGGGGGCGCTGCTCTTGACGTTGCGCCGGAAGAGCCACTACCGGCATCGAGCGAACTATGGAATCTAGATAATTGTGTTATGACCCCGCACACAGCTGGCGCAAGCCAGCATAGAGGGCGCCGAAACATGGAGCGTTTTTGTCGTAACCTCGTGGCTTTGCGAGAAGGGCGCTCCGTTGAGGGTGTTGTTGACAAGGACTCAGGTTTCTGAGAGTACTTCTAAGCGAAACTACCCTTGGAGAGCGTTTCCATCGCTCATCACTATTCTCGACTTAGTCAATCAACTTTTAAAAGTCTGAGTTGTCTTTTCCTCAACGTGATGGTTAACTCAGTATCAACATTCAGAGTGGTTCATTTTAATGAACCCGGCAACCTAGGACGGACACCCAAGGTGCTTCCCACATTTGTGGGGATGTGGTGCGAAAGCACAAGTAATTGTCCGAGGGACCACCGTAGCCAACGGTTGGCCATCGAGGATGATTCGGGTTCCTTCCTTCCAAAGAAACATTGGGAGCAAAATGACTAATTGGCAATTCGAAACACAACAAATTCATGCTGGGCACTCACCAGATGAAGCAACGAATGCTCGAGCCGTCCCTATTTATCAGACGACTTCATTCACTTTCAATAGCGCCGATCATGCAGCGAACTTATTTTCCTTATCCGAAATTGGCAACATTTACTCGCGAATAATGAATCCGACTCAAGGCGTTTTCGAAGCTAGAATCGCTGCACTAGAAGGAGCTACCGAGACCGCTGTCGGGCTTCCGGGTGCATTAGCCGTCTCTTCGGGTCAAGCAGCCGAGTTGTTGGGAATCTTAACGATTCTCGAAACTGGTGATCATTTAGTATCTGGGTCATCATTATACGGCGGTACCTACAACCTGTTCCATTACACCCTCCCCAAATTTGGCATCACGGTTACATTTGTTGATGACCCCGACGATCTAGATCAATGGCAAGCCGCTGTTCAGAACAACACGAAGCTCTTCTATGGAGAAGTCAATCCAAACCCCCGAAATAACTGGCTCGATATTCAAGGAGTTAGCGAAGTAGCTCACCGTAACAACGTACCGTTAATGGTTGATAACACCGCAGCTACCCCCTACTTGGTTAACCCGATCGAGCATGGTGCAGATATCGTTGTGCACTCAGCTACGAAATACATAGGCGGCCATGGGACTTCAATCGGCGGCCTAATAATCGACGGTGGAAGTTTCGACTGGGGAGCCAGCGGGAAATTTCCAACTATGACTGAGCCTGACCCTAGCTACGGCGGTCTTGCCTATTGGCCTGCACTTGGGCATGGGTCATACATCATCAAGGCAAGAGTCCAAATGCTGCGCGACCTCGGAGCTGCTACCACGCCATTTAACTCGTTCCTCTTCCTACAAGGTTTAGAGACTTTAAGTTTACGGATGGAACGACATTGCAGCAATGCACAACAAGTAGCAAACTTCTTAGAAGAACACAACCAAGTAGAATCTGTCTCGTATGCAGGCCTCACAAGTAGCCCGTGGCATACAAGGGCCCGCGAATTAACAAATGGAAAAGGATTCGGCGCGATACCTGCCTTCAACATAAAAGGCGGTATCGAAGCGGGGAAGAAGTTCGTTGAGGGGCTAGCGCTTCATAGTCATGTCGCCAACATTGGAGATGTTCGAAGCTTAGTAATACATCCGGCTTCGACTACCCATAGCCAACTTAGCGAAGAGGAACAGGCCCAGACAGGAGTGAACCCGTCTCTTATTCGTTTGTCAGTCGGCATCGAACATATCGATGACATAATCGAAGATCTAACGAAGGGCTTTGCAGCTGCAGCTCAATAGTCAGATTATCTGCAAATCGGTTTGGCTGGGTCACCGACACAATTAACCATCACTATGTCCTTTGACCCAGCCATTTGTGTTTACAGGCCTCTAACTAACAATTGCCGGTCGCAGGAAAGACACTTCGAAACGACGGGCTGCGAAACGCCAACCTTCAGACGTTTTTTCAAACGTGTCATGATACTCGCCAACATATTTAGGTAATCCAGCTGGCGCTGGCGACTCAGCTTTACCCGTACTGGAATCATGTCGGAAATTGACCAAGTAGCAGATAGAAGAAGCCGTATCGATTCCCATATCAATAACAATGTTTGTGCACAAATGTCTAGACTGGCGACGCTCAACCGATTTTCTATGTTCAAAATGTGCTCGAATGTCCGCTTGGCCATTCATCTTCACATTCAGACCAAGCCAGATACCATCAGAAGTAAACAGGTTCGCTATATCCGGAGCGTTTCCGAAATCAACCAAGTGGCAATAGGTTGATATCAAACGTTCGCATTCCCGTTCGTTTAGTAACTTGACTAGCTCAGGATCCATGGTCCACCTCGGTTTCTAGGTTTGCAACGCGCGTCTATTCTATCTCTCATCATGTCAAGCAAGAGCCTAAGCCATCAAGGCACTTGACCTTCGCTGGCTATCGTTGTTTTGAAACGATCAGACGACTTTTTCTTACTACTTTCCTTTAGGAGAGCAAAGCAAAAATAGCTTAGCTAGGCCCTTACTAGAAGGCTAAAAGAGAATACCGGTTAAACTAGCCACTCTCATTTTTTGGCACGGCCCCATTCTCGTAGAGTTCGACTATCCCTTGCTCACCGAATCCGAAAGAGGACAAAATTTCATGCGCATGTTCACCTTTTCTTGGGCTAGGACGCCTTATATCATTTGATACACCATCAATATTGGTTGCATTCCTAACAATCTGTATCTGACCCGCATCAGGATGATCCGTATCAACGGCCATGCCGAGATGCTCTACTTGTGGGTCAGCGAAGGCATCTGCTACACCGTTCACTGGTCCACATGGAACGCCCACCGAGTTCAGTCGCGTCACCCAATTAAATGATGTGTCCATCTTTAATCGTTCCTCTATAAGCTTGTTCAGTGCAGATCTATTTGCTTTCCTTGCGTTAGCTGAAACGAATCTGACGTCTGTTAGCCACTCTGTCGATTTCAATTCTCCACAAAATGCTTCCCAGAGCCGCCCGCCTGAAGCAGCTAAGTTGATATGACCATCCAGAGTGCGATACATCCCCATGGGCCCTAGCGTCGGATGATCATTTCCAGACTGAGGTGGGTCGTCGCCATCGACTGTCCACCGAGCCGCTTGAAAATCTAACATCCCTATCATCGATTCGAGTAACGAAGTATGAACCCACCGACCCAAACCTGTTTTCTGGCGTTCATGGAGGGCCACCATAATACCGATCGCTAGTTGTAAGCCTGCAGTCACATCGCTGATCGCCACGCCAGCACGAACAGGTCCGTGTTCTGGCAAGCCAGTTACCCTCATCATCCCAGACATGCCTTGTGCGATTTGATCCACGCCGCCGCGATCTGCATAAGGACCTGTTTGACCAAATCCGGAAATCGATCCCAAAATTATTTTAGGGTTAATTTTCTTCAGCGTCTTATAGTCGAATCCTAGTTTGTGTTTCACAGGCGTCCGCATATTTTCGATAACCACATCGGACTGAGATACCATCGCATGGAAAAGATCTCTACCGTTCGCATTCTTTAAATCGATGCAAATTGATCGTTTGTTACGATGTAAATTCAAATAGTCAGGAGAACTTTGTCCACCTGCTTCGAACCCCCCACCCGGTGATTCTATTCGGACAACATTAGCTCCCCAATCGGCAAGTTGACGGACGGCAGTAGGTCCAGCTCTAGCGATCGAAAGGTCTAACACCGTAATGTCGTCTAGGGGTAACGCCTCCACTATCGATCCATTCGTTTCACAATGCTTTCTTTTTCTGTGGTCTGAGCTTCTAGATCAAGTAACGAATCCAGCCCGCAAAGTTCAACTAGTTCACGATGTAAAGCCTCACCGTCAACTTTAGCTCCTGAATCTTCTCCATTACGGAAGCGCTCGTAGGATTTCTTAACTTCCGAAATCATGATCGCTTGCGACGTAAACGCATCAATGACCAAAGAACAGCCAACATCCTGCCATCCATCGGATGATTGCCGATTCATGCTCGCTATTGTTGACAGCGGGGCACCCACCGAAGAACTGATGGCTTTGAGATCACTATTTCCCCCAAACGCCATCACTAGGTCGGCACCTGCACCGATGTATCTATTTAAGCGTACGATAGCGCTATTCAGGTTTTCATGATCGTTCGCACCAGTACGAGCAATGATCAAAAAATTGTTATCCGTACGAGCTTCTACTGCCGCCGATATTTTCTCACACATAGCTTCAGCATTTATAAGGTGCTCAACTCCAACGTGGTGATGAACCCGCTTCGGAGCAACTTGGTCCTCTAGTTCTAATGCCACGGCTCCAGCTGATTCCAGTTCCCATACCGCTCGTTGAACATGCACCGGATCTCCAAATCCTACTCCACCATCGACTATTAACGGCAGACCACACCTAACCGTTATACGACGAGCAACGTCCACAATTTCAGTAAGTGTTAGCAAAGCTTCTGAGACCGCATATTGAAAGCCCAACGCTCCACCGCTTAAGTAAGCGGCCTGAAAACCCGCCTTCTCGGCTAGCAACGCAGCAAGTGGGTCTAAAGCAAGCGGAGCGAAAACGACATCGTTGCTATCAAGCGATTTTCGAAATGATACTCTGCGCTCTACGTTCATCTCTTCCAGTCTTATGTTATTTGGGGCAGCTAGTAAGTGGCTAGCATTATCGACGCGCCGATAATTTTGTGCTCCTCAGCGATTCTTTAAACAACGCCTTCGACCGGCTCACCTAGTTTAATTCTGTCAAAATTAGCGTACGCAGCCTGAAGCCGGCGTTGCATGACCTCTTTAGTCATAGCTGAGGCATGAGGCGACATGAGGACATTCGCAAAATCACCAAAGTCATACTTAGATGATTTTGGAAGCTCTCCCGGCTTATTCGGCTCCTGCCACCACACATCAAGCGCCGCACCAGCAATGTGACCACCATGCAGGGCTTGGTACAACGCCTTTTCGTTTACCACGGGACCACGCGCTACGTTAATCAGACAAGCATTATCTGGCATAGCGTTTAGTTCCTCTTGACCAATGAGAGACTCAGTCTCGTCAACTAAAGCAACTGTTACAAGAACGTGATCACAATCGCTTAGAAATTCGGGTAATCGGTTCAAATTTTCAACGGACTCTGCTCCATATCCAGAGGCCACGGCCTGACTTGAAGGGTTCCGAGTCGCTACCTTAACTCTCATTCCCAATGCTGAAGCATACTTTGATACCTGTCTACCAATATGTCCAAACCCGACAATTCCAAGGGTCTGCGAGTTTAACTCTGTCCCTGAAGGAGAGAAGGAATTAATCGGATGATGCTCCCATCTGCCTTCGCGAACATCTCGATCAAGCTTAAGAACTTCACGGTTCAAAGAGACCATTGCCATTATTACCCACTCAGCGATCGCCCACTGATGTTCATGCACTATTGCGACCTGGCACCCATTGGGAACATGATCAAACTGGACTAATTCTAAACCTGCCCCCGTAGATTGAATGAGTTTCAACTTATTGGAGTAATGCGCCATCTCTGCCGTAAAAATTTGACTCCAGAGAACTTCAATACCGTTCAAATCTTCCGGCTTGTCAACTCGCAAATGAACTAAATCAATAGGAAATTTCCCGAAGCCAGGTTCATCAAGCAACATTGCGTAGTGGGTACCTACTTTTAATAACGACAATTGCCCCCCTTCCTGACGCTTATGAGCAACACTGACGTATGGATTCCAAGCTACTAGTTGTCTACCAATCACGCAGCGGCGGGGTCCAAAAGCTAGTCGATGCATTCATATCTGGTGTTACCTTGGCTGCGGAGCAAGTAACTCGAAAGATTACTGTTATGTCGCAACATCCCTTTGACACAGTAGCTGCAGATGTAATTGCTGCTCATGCCGTTGTGGTCGCTACCCCGGAGCATTTTGGATCAATGGCTGGTGCTACTAAACATTTTTTCGAAGAAATTTGGTACGAGTGCCTCGAAGAAACAGTCGGAAAGCCATGGCAGCTAATAGTCAAG